>JAUMXJ010000166.1 GCA_030529205.1 Bacillota bacterium
TGCAGGCAGTGACGACGATCATCAAAGCTGCCAACAACAATGCTACCGTTTTTTTCATCATGATCCTCCTAAAATGTTATTTGCAAATGATTTGCATTAGCGAATAACATTTTACTCCTCTCGGATTCTTTTGTCAATGATTTTTCTTGAATAAAACATCTATGTCGAGGAGAGTCCATGGTTTTCGATCGTAGTAAAATGGAAAGGACTAACTTTCTCCGTGTCGTTCCGTCAACAATTCCAATACCTTATTTTTTTCATCCAATACCGCCACTTTCGGCTGATGGTGATATGCTTCTTCTTCCGTCATCAGAGCATATGCAATGATGATGACGACATCGCCCGGTTGAACACATCGCGCCGCCGCACCGTTCAGACAGATCACCCCGGACTTTCGCTCTCCTTCAATGACATACGTTTCCAAACGCATGCCGTTGTTATTGTTCACGATCTGCACTCTTTCATTCGGAAGTATTCCCACAGCATCCATCAGATCCCGGTCGACGGTAATACTCCCCACATAATTTAAATTCGCCTCCGTCACGGTTGCACGATGGAGTTTTGATTTCATCATGGTGAGCATCATATCAGAACCCCACCGTCATATTGTCGATCAGTCTCGTCGTGCCGAATCGAACGGCGAGCGCAATCACGGAAGGCTTCTCGACGGAATCCGTATCCTTGAGCGTTTCACAATCCACAATTTTAATATAGTCAACGGTACAAGGCACCGATTCGATGATGTTCTTCATTTCTTCATACAACTTCGACGCCCGAACCTCTCCCCCTTGAATCATTTCCTCCGCTGTTTTTAATGCCCGAGAAAGTACGAGCGCATCTTTTCTCTGTGCCTCCGACAGGTATTTGTTTCGCGAACTCTTTGCCAAGCCGTCGTCTTCGCGAACGATCGGCATACCCACGAGTTCAATATCCATATTCATATCTTCCGCCATCCGCCGAAGAATCATCAACTGCTGAATGTCTTTTTTTCCGAAATAGGCGCGCGTCGCTTTAGACAAGTGGAACAGTTTCATCACAACGGTGCAAACCCCTCGGAAATGCCCCGGTCTTTGTGCTCCGCACAGGTGGTCGGTCAGTCCTTCCACCTCGACAAAAGTCGCATAATGTGACGGATACATCTCTTCCGCCGTAGGCGCAAAGACGACGTCGACACCCGCGCTTTGAGCGAGTTCGACATCCCTCTCCAAGTCTCTCGGATAGGATTCATAGTCTTCATTCGGTCCGAATTGAATCGGGTTTACAAAATCGGAAACAATGACAATATCATTCTCTTCCCGTGCCTTCTTCATCAAAGAAAGATGTCCTTCGTGCAGATAACCCATGGTCGGCACCAGCCCGATACTCTTGCCCTCCGCCTGTGCTCTCCGTACAAAGGACTGCAACTCTTCCCTGCTCTTCATAATTTTCATTCCGCTTCTCCTCCATACATTTTGCTCCACTCGCTGAATGCTTCCCGATCTACGTGAAAACTCTCCTCATCATTCGGAAAATCTCCGTCTTCAACCGCTTGAATATAGTCTGCCGCCGCTCGTTTCATCACTTCGCCGACATTTCCGAACACCCGCACAAAAGAAGGACTTTTGTCCGCATATGTGCCGAAAGCGTCATTCGACACCAATACCTGTCCGTCCGTTCCGTTTCCCGCTCCGATCCCGACGGTCGGACAGGACACCGCTTTCGTGATCATTGCGGAAACTTCTTTCGGTACACATTCGATGACCAGTGCGAATACTCCCGCCTCATCCAATAACTTTGCATCTTCGATCAGCCTCCTTGCGTCTTCCGCGTTCTTTCCCTGAACTAAATATCCGCCCATCTGATTGACCGATTGAGGTGTCAAGCCGATGTGTCCGACCACCGGAATCTTTGCTCGAACCAATGCGTGCACGACATCCAAAATCTCTCTTCCGCCCTCGACCTTCACCGCCCGGGCATGTCCTTCCTGAATCAACCGTCCCGCATTCTTGACCGCTTCATTGACATCCGTATGATAGGAAAGATAAGGCATATCTCCGATCACCAAAGCTCTCTTTACTCCTCTCGATACGGCTTGAATATGCCGTATCATATCTTCCATCGTCACATAAATCGTATCTTCATATCCCAAGACGACATTTCCAAGTGAATCACCGACCAGAATCGAGTCGATCCCCGCTTCATCCAATATCTTTGCCGTCGAATAGTCATATGCCGTCATCATGGTGATTTTTTTTCCGCTTTCCTTGTACTTACGGAATGTTCTGGTGGTGACTTTCTTCATATCCATCGCCCCTTTCCTTCCATTGTTTGATCAGCGATCTCATATTTTCCAACGATTCATCTTCTCCCCGTTCAATTGCCAACAGCCGAACGGTCTCCTCCGCCAACAGCCGATATAATCGAAAAACAGTCGGCTGATCCTGCAAAGCCAGCAAATGTTTTTCGACCGTCCTCCCATCTCCCCGCTTCAACGGTCCCGTCAATGCCTGAAAACCTTTCTCCCGCAAATTATGGGCGGTAGAATCCAACAAAGGGACGAGAAGAGCCGACGAATCTTCCGATGACATTCCGATCCCTTGAAGCATTTCTTCGGAGAGCGCGTAAAGAGTCGCCAAGTAATTCGACAACATGACCATCGCCGCATGATACTTTACTTTTACCGACGCTTCGATCCGTAGAACACAGTTCGGAAACCCGTGAAAGAGTTCCGACAAAACCGTCTCATACCCCGTCGTCCCCTCTGCCGTAAAGACGGTCTTCGGGAGATTTTGAATTGCAACGGCGGGATCCGAAAAAGACTGCGCCGGATGTAAGCTGAAGGTCGATGCCCCTTTTTCCTGAAGCGGAGAGAGTACCTCGGAAGACAACGAACCCGAAAAATGTCCGAATACCTTCTCTCGAAAATCCGTTTTTTCTTCCGACATCCGTTCCGCCACGGATCGAATCGCATCATCCGGT
>JAUMXJ010000167.1 GCA_030529205.1 Bacillota bacterium
TGAGGCGTGCTTTTTTTGTGGTTGCACGAAAGCGCAGACAAAAAAGCCGGCGTCTTTCGCGGACTCTGCTTATGTTGATAAATTGAAATATCAGGTGTAAACTATTTATAGATATTAAAGTTTTTAAATTTTCAAGAACATACGACAACGGACAGATGGTTACTACAAAGGAGGACAAGATGAGAAGAAAAGTATTTGCATGGAGTTTGATTTTTGTCTTGGTTTTCAGCATGTTTCCGGTACATGCGACGGTGTCGGAACCTTTTTTCTCCGACATGCCGGATGATGATACGGCAGCGGCGATGAATGCTGCGGTGCAAAACGGATTGCTGAAAGGGTATGCGGGTAAGATTTATCCGGAGGCGTACCTGACTAGGGCTGAAATGGCGACGATTATGACATCCGCGTTCGGAGCGCAGATGCAGGCGTCGTTGGAAGGATATTCGGATATAGAAAGAACGGATTGGTATTATGCTCCAATGGCTAAGGCCGTACAGATGAAGATTGTGCGGGGGGATGGAAAATACCTGCATCCGAATGCATTTATTACGAGTGAAGAAGTATACGAGATTCTGGCGAGAGCGCTCAAATTGGAAGGCGGAACCTCGGAGGATTTGATTGCGTTTGCGGACAGAGCGGAGCTTTCGGACTGGGCGACGGAGTCCGCCGCAGCCGTGGCAAAAGCCGGTTATGTCAAAGGAGAGCTGAATCCGAAAGAGAAGATCAAGAGGAAGGAATTTGTACTTTTGATGGACCGGATTCTGAAGCATCATGTCGGCGTCTCCGGAAACGAGGTTTCCTTTGCAGACGGCTCGGTGATCATCCGTACACCGGATGTTACGCTCAGGAACATGAAGATCAAAGGCGATTTGATTATTGCGGACGGAGTCGGAGCGGGTGATGTGACTTTGGACAATGTCGTCGTGCAAGGCCGTATGGTCGTGCGGGGAGGAGGATTGCATTCTGTGGTGATTAAGGGCAATTCCAAAATATCCAGGGTGATAGTCAGCAAAATCGACGGGAATATTCGGATCGCAGTGGATGATACCGCAGATGTCGAAACCGTATATGCGGAAGACGGGAAGAATGAAATTGTAATCGAAGGGAATCTCGGAAAATTGGTTACGCAGGTATCCGATGCCGCGATATCCGTTCGAAACGGGCAAATCGGAACATTGGAAGTGAAAGCGGAAAAGGCAAAGGTGACGGTGGATGCGAATGCGAAGATTCAGACCGTCACGGTTCTCGAGGAAAATATTCAGCTGCATATTCACGGGAAAGTCGATGCTCTCACGACACAAAAAGAAGCAAAGGGTGCACAGATTGATGTGGCGAAAGGCGGAGTGATTCAAAAGGTCACGGCTCTCTCCGAGTCCGGAAAAATCCGCGGTGAGGGAAGAGTAGGTGAAGTCGATGTCAAGGGAAATGATGTCGTCGTGCAGACCGTAAACACCAAGGTTACTGTGGAAAGCGGTGTCGAAGGAACGTTGGCCGGCAATCGGGAAATGAAATCCGGAGAAGTCCTCGTGACGGAAGATCCGTCTTCGAAAAGCGGAGAAGCGGAAAACGAGAGCGATTCGCAAGAGGGGAGTGCCGATGAGGACAGCGGAAATGACGATCATGCGGGCGATGATTCTTCCGGCGGCAATTCCGATGAAGGAGAAACACCTGCTCCGGCGGATCCGGAGATTACGGATTTCGTCTTT
Organism: Bacillota bacterium; assembly: GCA_030529205.1. Classification (GTDB taxonomy): domain Bacteria; phylum Bacillota; class Clostridia; order Peptostreptococcales; family Acidaminobacteraceae; genus JAUMXJ01. Next base: position 1,707 of record JAUMXJ010000167.1, read on the forward strand.
ACCCCGGTTGCCGATTTGAAAGCGGGAAGTGCCAATACCTCTATTGACGCGGTGGTCGGCAGTTTCGGTTCGGAATCCGGCGGAACGGCTCCGTTTACCTATGCACTCGTGCCGGGGGACGGTGATGCGCAGAACAGTCGATTTGCCGTCTCCGGAAAAAATCTCCTTGTGGTCGGAGAAAATCTCACCGCCGGGGAGTATCAAATTCGTGTGCAGGTAACGGATACAAAAAGAAAAGTGTTGCAGAAAAAGCTGAGCCTGCAAGTGGCGGCACCTATGTTGTTGGAGTTTGAATTTGAGCCGCTCGATGATTTAGAGGAAGGTACGGCAAGTGTCAATGCGGGCGCCGTCGTCGGAAATTTCACAATGCTGGCGGGCGGGACACCGCCATATACCTTCGCCTTGGTGAGCGGAGACGGTGACAAAGACAATGACAAGTTTGAAATAGACGGTGTGCAGGTGAAGGTAAAAGCAAATCCTTTGTCGGCAGGAATCTACGAATTGCGCGTGCAGATGCAGGACGCAAATGACAAGACATATCAAAATGCGATATCCCTGGAAGTATTCCCTCAGCGTCCCGATCCTCCGGTGATTCATGTCAGCAAGGAAAGCGCGAGGAATAGGGAGAAGGGAATCACATTTGAATTGGAGATGCTTCCGAATCACGAGTATTTTTATCGTCTCGTCGACAGCAGCACCTCTCATCTCACAGAGGAATATATGACGTACAGCGGGAAGGTGACATTGAATCCGCCGGATGCCGATGAGAATGAAAGTATTACCATCTATGCCAAGGCGCGATATAAAAGCGCTGAATCCGATGTCTCCGTGAAGGAGGTCGTCTATGCTTCGAGAAATCAGGTTCCGAAGCCGATCATCGGTGCCTCTCAACCTGCGGAAAGTCCGAATGAATATGTGGTATCGAACAGGTCCTGGATTACAATCGGGCCACAAAACAACGAATTGGGTAGAAGTTTTTATTATACAACCGACGGCAGCGACCCGACCACGAATTCCAATCGAATAATTGGAGAATTGGAGCTGTATGGAGACGACACGGATCAAGAGTATGTCTTGATTGTAAAGGTTATGGCGGCAGAGATCGGAAGGGAAAACTCTCCGATTACGGTGGTCAAAATCAAATTCAAAGCGAAGAAATAATGCGGATAACAAGGAAATATGAAACAGAAAAATACCCCCTCCGTTTCTGAACGGAGGGGGTATAAATTATGTCATTTCGGT
>JAUMXJ010000168.1 GCA_030529205.1 Bacillota bacterium
GTCGGGATTCTTCAGCTTCAACATCAGTCTTCCATTGTCGATGTATGCTTTTTCAATCAGTTTTCCGCGCACCTCGCTGAGATTGACCCCGGAAAAATCGACTTGATGAAGTTTCACCGCAACGGCATCTTCCTCCTGATCCGCATAAAATACAGGGGTATACGCGGATTCAAAGACCACGGATTCGGTCATTCCTTCACTTTTTACGAACATATTGTTCAAACGATTCTTGTCGAGGCTTTTCCAGACAAGCTTCACCGCATCGGTCTTCACCCATAAACCGGAACCGAGACGATACAAATCACCGTCTTCTCCCGTCACATAATCTTTCGTCCCTTTCGGAATCATATGAAAGGCGCCCAATTCTCTGCTGTTGTCCACATATGTATCGGCAAAATCCTGAAGAACTTCGGCATACAGCGGTGCTCCTTCCATAATGATTTCAATAGGTTTATCCGCCGCCGCGGAGGCGATGAGCACGCCGTCCTGATAGCATTCATACACCACATTTCCGAGCCATTCGACTCTCGCTTTGCCGTTCGGACTGAACGACACCTTTTTCGTATAGCGCGCAGGATGGCCGTATGCCACATCTCCGCTCTGCTCCAAGCGATAGACATATCCGCCCAATTTCGCGTAAACTTCGCTTCCGGCGGGAGCCACACAGGAGAGTTCAAATTCTTCTCCGGAGCGGTATGCTCTCCATACTTTCGGAAAAATATCCGCGATATGGCGTATCGGCTTCGATGAGTACCCCCCACCCGCCTTTCTGGTCACCACGCGCGTATAACGTTCATTCCCGTTGACCAGCTCGAAGACATTGTCGCCCACGGAAAGAGCGTAGTATCTGCCGAATAAACCGCTTTTCGTTCTGTCATCAATCAACTCTCCATTGATATAGAGCTTGTGATCGGGGTTGCTCATTCCTCCGATGAAAAAGCTGTCACTGTACGTCACGGTGTCTTCGTAAGGACGTCCGACGATCAGCTTTTTATCCGCGTATCCGCGCACTTCAAATTGGTTTGCATAAAAGTTCGAAATGGCGTTCCGAAGCACGGGAGACTGAAAGATGCTCGCGTATCGAAAATGGATTTCTCCATCTATATTCGGGATTAAAGTATTGTAATTGAGCTGATTTAAAAGTTCCGTCGTTCCGTACCAGGGACTTTCCGTATCCTTATCCATGGCCTTAAAACTTGCGACCCCGATGTACAAATCCACATCCGTGTCTTCCACGACATTGCTCCACCAATCCGCCAGCGCCTCATAGTCCGCAACGCGAAATCCCTTGTGCCAATAGATTTGCGGACATATGTAGTCGACCCATTCATTTGTAACCCATTTTCTGCTATCCGCGTACTGGCTGATCAGAGATTCAAATCCCTCCGTATCGCTTCCGAGAGGATGAGAATTACGATTCGCCCAGATACCGAACGGAGATACTCCGAATCGAACATCATACTTTCGACACAAGTCATGCACCTCTCGAATTAAGGTGTCGACATTGCGAATGCGCCATTCTTGAATGGAAAGACCGGCTCCGTATTTTTCATACTGTACCTGATCGTCCACGTCTTTCGCCGGATAAAAATAATCATCAAAATGTATCCCGTCGACATCATAGCGTGCCAGGACTTCTTCCACGACTTGCAGCAAATGTTTTTGCACCTCCGGTATCCCGGGATTTAAGTACATTCGACCGTCATGTTTTAAAATCCGATCCGCCGGGTACTCGCCGACATCATCATTCATATCCGTCGCAATGCGATAGGGATTCATCCAGGCATGCAGCTTTATCCCCCGCTTATGTGCCTCCTCAATCCAAAATTGAAGCGGATCAAATGAACCGGATGGCGCAATCCCCTTTTTTCCCGTTAAAAACTTCGACCATTTCACATACTTTGAAGGATACAGAGCATCCCCGGAAGGCCTAACCTGAAGAAAGATGGTATTCAATCCGCTTTTGCGCACATTTTCAATAATCGATATCGCTTCTTTTTTCAGGAGCTCGACGTCCGTAGTTGAAACACTCGGGTAATCCAGATGGAAAACCGTGGTCACCCAAATTCCTCTCATACGTTCTTCCGTCTCGTCCTGTCCGAAGACCGGATAAAACAGCGCCTGCAGCATCATAAAGAGAACAAACAATACAACCCGAAATTTCATGATTTTACTCCATTTCTTGCATATTTAAAAAACCGAAAGACAAATCCGACATCACGGTCAAGCCGAAAAAGCAAAGAAGACATTCAGTCCTAGGACATTCTGTCTCCTTTACGGTGATGATATTAATCGAGAAAATCGGCAATCTTTTGAGCAATTTTCTCAGGGGTCAATTCAAAATGTTCGAACACGGCCTTGCCCGGAGCGGAAATACCGAAATCGTCCACCCCGATGGTCAAATCCGCATATTGCTTCCATCCGAATGTCGAGGAGGCCTCAATCGAAACACATGGAGTCGATTTTGAGAACACTTTGTTCCTGTACTCGGCAGGCTGTTTTTCGAAGATTTCCATACACGGCATCGAGATTACACGACACGCAATTTCTTTTTCCTTGAGGAAATCTACTATTTTCAGCGCCAATTCGACTTCGGAACCGGTGGCCACCAGATTGACCGAAGGTTTTTCTCCTTCGTAGATAATGTATGCACCTTTTTTCGTATCCTCCTTGGAAGTTCCCTCAAGAAGCGGAAGGTTCTGTCTGCTGAGTATGATTGCACTCGGATGTTTCTTTTCATTGAACGCCATTTCATACACCGCCGCGACTTCTTTTGCATCGGCAGGTCTGAACACATGGAGCCTCGGAATAGCTCTGAGTGCCGGAAGCTGATCGACCGGTTGATGTGTCGGCCCGTCCTCTCCTACCCCGATTGAATCGTGTGTGAAGACAAACACATTCGGAAGATCCATCAACGCCGCCATTCGAATTGCC
>JAUMXJ010000169.1 GCA_030529205.1 Bacillota bacterium
CCGAAAAATTGATGAGCTCAGAGAAATAGCCGATCGATACTATCACCGTGCAAGTGCATATGTGGATTCGGATTCTGTAAAAGCTTTATTCTTCGGAAATAAGACGATTGCATATTCAATCTACGATATGCAGTTGAAGGAAACGGTCAATTTGCTGCGTAAAAACTTAAGAACATTGGAAAGGCTTAAGCCCTTGTTTCTGGCGCTGGAGTTTATCATTGTTTTTGCAGCCGTATTTTTCTATTTCCAGACCAGAAAATATGAAAATGTGGTAGCGCGTTCTCTGGGGGTGTCAAGGATTAAAATCCTTGTAATCTCGGTTATAGAAGTGCTTATTATCGCCCTGTGCGGGGAGATTCTGTATTCGGGATTCAACCGTGGACACAGTGTTATTATGATGATTGCAATCATTATCGAATGCATGCTCGCATCTTGTATTTCCGTTTATATCAATACAGGAAAGAGTGCATATCAATCCATAAGAGCCAAAGAATCGTCATAGAGGACTTCCATTTTTTAAGAGGTTAAAATCAACCTTCAAATGAGTATTGTTTCCGCGATTTTAAATTAGTTCATCATCGCGGGGAATAGTCTGAAAGGAGTCAAAATAATTTACTCCGAAAACACGACTTCCATGACAAATGTATTGTCGTTTAGTGCGGCTACGATATCTGCATGCAGCAATTCCGCCAAGGTCTTGGCAATTGACAAACCCAGTCCGGTGGATGTCTTGCTTCGTGCAGAATCGGCCTTGTAAAACCGGGTAAAGACTTCTTGAAGATCAATGGCATCGGGATTTTCGACATCGTTGGAACAGCGAAACACCAACCCTCGGTCTTCCTTTTTTATTGAGATCCGAATTTCGTTAAGACCATGATCCAGGGCATTTTTTATAATGTTTTGAATCAGGCGATGAATTGCTTTCTCATTAGAGAGTCCGAAAAAGGGTTGTTCGTCGTATTCAATTGTGGGAATGAGTCCGCGTGCATTAAAATCATCATAAAAACTGATGACGGATTCAGCGACGCATCCGGCGATATCCACTGTTTCAAAATTCAGTTTGTAGTCTTCATCCTGTAATTTGGTGTAACTGAACATTTCTTCCAGCATATCTCGAAGACTGTTGATTCGAAGATGTATAATCCCCTGGATTCTGTTTCTTTCCTCGTCGGAATTTGCGTCTATGAGAAGCTGAAAATAACCGTCCAGAGAGGTGAGCGGAGTGCGAATGTCGTGGGACAGATTGGAGATGGTCTTTCTCAGTCCGTCGGCATTTCTCTTCATTTCAATTCGCATTTCCTTTGTTTGGAGCAGCACTTCATTGATCAGCCCGGTCAGCTCCTCCAACTCCTTGTAGGGGAGGTCGCTGTGCAATTGCATATTGGTCAGGTTTTTCTGAATAAATAGAAGCCGACGGCATAGTTTTTTGATATACCGCCGATAAGTGAAATGTATGATGATTAAGACTGTCAACACAATGGTCAGCAGCACAAACAATACGGCAAACGGTTCCATATTTCCCTCTGATAAGTATTATAGCAGTTTACTTGATATCTTTGTTGCGAATAAGGTAGACGGAGATGATTTGGGAGAGAAACAGATAGACGGTGCAAAGCGCAAGCAGATAAACAATGTTTGCCTTCAGCTCGGGCCGATTGGAAACCGCTTCATAGAGTCCCAACTTCGTAAAATCGAAGTATTCCTTCGCCCAGATTTTATTTTGCAGCAAGTTGATCGTGTACAATCCGGATTCCACTGTTCCGGTACACAAGAATGTAGAGAAAATCAATGTGTAGACACTTTTTCTGAAGAATGATCCGATCATCATGACGACAGAGGCGAGCGTGATGGTCAGAATCGATTGCAATCCGAATGCCGTTGCAAAGTTTGCAAAACTGCCGAAGTAAAAATCCGGCATAAAGATTATGTGCGCTAACAGCAGAATCAAGGCAAACATAGCCGTGACAAATATCACGAACAAACTGATGATCAGCAGTTTCGAAAAGATAAAGCCCTTTCTGCTCGGATCTGCGCGAAGTATGTTTTTGATGTAACCGCTGCTGTAATCCTCAGGTACCATAAATCCGACGGAGTATGCAAAGTACACAAGCAAAAAACCTTCAGACAAAAAGATACAGAAGTGCTCGGAGTAGTTCCTAAAATCAAATCCCGGTAATTGGCTTCCCAGAAATTTTGCACTCAAAACAGATCCTATAGCAAAAAAACTCGTCACAAGCAGGGCGGTTAAGATGTAAGATTTGCGAAAAATCAGATGTATATTCATTCTAAGCAGACGGTACATATTTCACCTCTAAAATTTTTTTGATTACAAGTACTTACTTGATGTCCTGCTTTTTTATAAAAAACAGGGAGAGAAATATCCATACAGCCGTATACAGGACGGTGATGCCGATGATGTAGAGAATCTCACTTCCCTGTGCAAGCTCGGGTCTTGCGACAATAAAAGCGTCCGCAAAAATCCGTGTAAACTTGATGTATACATCACCGAGAAAACGCCGTTGCTTCATTTCGAGCAGGGCATACAGATATGCCGGAATACCGGTCGACCAGAGCAGAGAAATCATGAGCGCCCAGGTCATGTTCCGAATAGCAACTGCAACGGCTACTACGGCAGTACTGACAGCAAAATAGAGCATGTAGTACAACCCGAGAATTTTAAACAGTGTGAGAAAACTTCCGAACGGAATCTCAGGGATAAGCAGAGAGTAGCCGATTGAAAGCAGCACCATATTGAAGACACAGTAAAAGAGCAATGAAAGGGCAATAACCGGAAGTTTGGAAAGAATCAGCCGGTTTCGATTATCATGAGTGACGGCGATGTTTTTGATGTACCCGCTGCTGAATTCACCGATGACAAACATGGAAATCAATA
>JAUMXJ010000170.1:0-671 GCA_030529205.1 Bacillota bacterium
TTCGCATGCAGCTCCTCACGACCGGACGAATCGCAGTCACGGCGAACGGTGTCGCACTGGACTATGACTACAAGATGAAGCCGGAGCACAAAGGAAATGCTGCGGTGAGCTGGGCAACACACGCTACTTCCAATCCTGTGATCGACATTCAGAAAGCGCAGCAGACGGTAGCAAAGAACACCGGAACAAAACCGACCCGTCTGATCATGAACTCGAAGACCTTTGCGAACATGGCGATGAGTAAGTCCATCAAGATGGATATGAATATCCTTTCGGGAGAAAATATCATCGTGACGGAAGAAATGGCGAAGATGTACTTCAGAAGCAAGCTGGGGATCAATATCCAGGTGTATGACAAGATGTTCAAGGATGAAGCTGGCGTAGAGAAGAACTATGTTCCGGATGATGTAGTTGTTATCATTCCGGACGGAATGCTCGGAGCTACTATGTTCGGTACCACGCCGGAAGAATCGGACCTGATGAGCGGAACCGATGCACAGGTATCCATTGTCAACACCGGTATGGCAATCACCACTTCCAAGAGAGTGGATCCGGTGAACGTGGAAACCAAGGTATCAATGATCACCCTTCCGTCGTTTGAGCGTATCGATGAGATCTATATCCTGGACACCACACCGTAGGAGAGCGGGAAACCGCTCTTTTTTCGACAG
>JAUMXJ010000170.1:681-2831 GCA_030529205.1 Bacillota bacterium
TACAGAGAGGGGATCATGTGATCGATGTCCCGAGCGGCGCATTTGAGCAGGACTACCGAGAACTTGGGTATGTTCCTGTTGAGGCAGAGGACATCGAATCAGATCAGGAAGACATCGAGAAGATGAATGTCGATGCACTGAGAGACCTTGCACAGGATCGGGGAATCGAAGGATTTGAAAAGATGAAGAAAGCGGAACTGTTGGAGGCTTTGAAGGCAGGTGAGTAGATATGCCAAGAGTGCTGACGCAGGAGCAGAAAGAGGCAGCGATCAAAACCATTCAGTTTGATTTGGATGAGAGGAAGTTTCCCTTCTTTACGGAGGAGGAGCTTCCTTTTCTTTTGGAGAAGAATCTGAATGTGCCGGATTTGGCGATATACGACGGCCTGATGAAGAAAGCGCGAATAGACAGTATCAAACTTCCTTCGGGGCTTGAAAAGCCAAATAACAGGGAGTATTGGCTGTCTTTGGCGGGGATTTTCAGGGAGAAAATCTTGGCCGGAATCAAAGCTGGATTGTACGACGACATCAAGGACGAGATCGCAGGCCTTGGATTCACGCATCAGAAAAAAGGCGGGTTTCGTATCTTGAAACGGGGCGATGAGAAATGAATGTAGAGTTCATCACAGCACAGGAGGTTGCGGACATCCTGAGAGAGTTTGGCGGCCTGATTGAGGTTCTCCGAAATGGAGAAAATGAGTTCGGGGAACCGGAGGGGGAGAATACTGTAACAATGGTGACTGGATACTTTTACGAACGACGTAGAAGTGTTCAAGTGTCGATTTCAACAAATGGAGAGACCTCCAAAAGCGTAGGGAATACAGAATATCGCCTGATGGTTGCTCGGGATGAAGAAAGTGAGAAAATCAAACTGTACGATGAGTTTTTATACAATGGAAACCGCTACAAGATCATCGATCTTGGGAAGTTTGAATCCGCTTATTTTGAAATGTTTTGCGAGGTGATTCGATGAACTGGGATGCACAGGGACTTTTCAACGGCCTAACCGCTCTGGAGGACCGAATGGAAAGAGCGGTTGAAGCGTATGGACAGGCCGCCGGCCAAAAGCTGGAGGCTCACGCAAAAGAAAATGCGTCATGGCAGGACCGAACGGGGACCGCAAGACAAACCATTACCGGGGGCGGCGAATGGGAAGGAGATAAGATGAGAGTCTATGTCTCCGGAAATGTCAGCTATTTCCAATACCTGGAATTTGCGCACGAGAAGAGATACGCCATCCTGAATCCCACGGTTCGGGCTCTTGAATCTGAGATTGTACAAGGGATGGCGAATCTTCTGAATCCGTAGGTGAGGCAGTATGTGGAAGAAAATTTTTAAGCATTTGAAGGCGAAGGGACTGGAGGTGCAGGCTCCGGGGATGAAGAAGGGACCCTATAAGGATTCGTTCGTTGTCCTCAAGCACGGAGGCGAGGCGAGTCACGCCGGCACGAGTCATTCCAGAGGATATTTTGATCTCTTCGTATACATTCCTTTTCAACGGTATTCGACGTTGGAGGAATATCGAAAAAAGGTAGTGGATGCAATGAAGGAGCTGACAGACATACGAAAGACCGGAACGGAAACGCCGGTCATCTATGAAGAAGATCCGAGCTGCTACACGTTCAGTATCGAATATATTTTGATGAAAGCATGATGGAGGTGGAAAGATGGCCGCAATGAAAACATTGAAGTCGATTCCGATAGCAAACATTGTTCGCGTCGAGATCGAAACTTATGACAGCGATCCGCTTAAATATCGCATTACAACGGCGGACGAGATCGGATGCAAGCCGTTCGTTTCGGAAGGGAAAGAGGACATTCTGCGCGTATTCAATACGATCCTTGCGCAGAACAAGCTTGAAGATCTGATCCTTGGATATGATCTCACGCTGAAAGAAGTAGCGATGTCTCCGGAGGCGTTTGCCTTGATTGATGGCGGAAAAGTGAAGTATAAAAATGATGACAATGTCACATTCGAGAGCTATGAAGGACCCGAGGTCGGACAGGTCACGAAGAGAAAGCCGTTCAAAATCTCGGTGTACTGTGAAGAGAAGGACGCAAACGGAGAGACCTTGTCTTATGCGAAGTTTACCTTTGGCTATGCGAAAGGTAAGCCTGCGGAGTTTTCGTTCAAAAACGGAGAGTGGATTA
>JAUMXJ010000171.1 GCA_030529205.1 Bacillota bacterium
GCGTTTATCAAATTCATAAACTGCGACATCACAGAAGAAAAATTCCAAGAATTCAAAGAACTAGGCGCGATCAAAGTCAAATCTATGGACGGTCAAAAGGCTGATGTGGATGTGGTTAAGACGGAGCTGAATCAAGATCAAGTCCAGACGATGACTAACAGTCTTTACAGTGATGTCCTTACAATCTGCGGAATGCCGAATAGGAACGGTGGCTCTTCCACATCTGATACAGGCTCGGCCGTCGTTATGAGAGACGGCTGGGAAGCGGCGGAAACGAGAGCGAAGGACTCCGAAACGATGTTCAAGAGTAGCGAAGCGGAAACGCTGAAACTTGTTCTTAAAATCTGCGGTGGTCTCCGAGAAGGAATGGAACTGAAACTCAGCGACATTGAGGTGAAGTTCACAAGAAGGAACTACGAGGCAATTCAAAGCAAATCACAGGTTCTCATCTCAATGCTGAACAATGAAAAGATTCATCCGCTTCTTGCGTTTGAGCATTCGGGTATGTTCTCGGATCCCGAAAGTGCATACCTACTCAGTATGAAGCATTACGAAGAGCAAGCGAGGAAGTGGGAACAAATGAGTGAGGAAGACATCGAAGATGAAGAAGAAAAGGCGGATGTACGAGACGACGGACAAATTCCTGAAGGCGCTGAGAATCAGAGTTGAAAAAGAGTTTGGGGGACTTGGTTTTGCATCGTTTGACGAGTTAAACGGGGTGAAGGCTAAAGAGATTACAAAAAGGCTGTATGAGACATTAAAGGAATTCAACAAGGATTGGTACAGAAGGATTGCTCTATCAGCAATGAAATGTGCGATGGAGCAGTTGGATGCAGGAGACATAGAACTCTATATCGATGAAGACACTTTCGTGGATTATCTGCTGGATATGTACAACGGCGTAACGGGATATCTTTACCACCCGGAAGCAGAGAGAAAGCGCCTTAGACTCTACGAAGAAATTATGACTGCAAGAGAGTTTCGGGATAGAGGAATGCTCGCAAAAGCAATCAAGAAATCAAAAATGCTATGGCTAAAGCAATCCGGGCAGTACGCAATAGACATTGAAGACGAAGCAATCATAGAAGTTTGGAAGCGTATGGGCATTAAAAAGGTCCGCTGGAACACAAGGCAAGACGAAAGAGTTTGCCAAGAATGCAAAAGAAGAGACCAAAAAATTTACGACATAAACAAGGTTCCAATCAAACCGCACTACGGAGACAGGTGTTGGTTTACTCCAATAAAAGAAGGCGAGAGAACGCTTAATAACACAAACTCGCTAGAGAAAGCGCAAATCACAAAAAACAGACAAAGAAGTCTCAAAAATGCAGGAGGGAAAGAATGAAAATCGATACCACAAAAATTGAAGGATACGCTCAGATGAGTGCAGAGGATAAATTGAAGGCTTTAGAAGCGTTTGATTTACCTGACCCGGATTACGCAGGGTACATCAAAAAAGAACAGTTTGACAAAGTCGCATCAGAACTTGCGGCAAAGAAGAAAGAACTGAATCAAAAACTCACCGATGACGAGCAAAAATCGGCGGCAGAAGCAGAAAGAGTGAGACACCTTGAAGAGTCGCTTGCGGCGCTTCAGAGAGAAAAACTCATTGCGGAGCATAAAGCAAATCTTATCGGTCTTGGGTATGATGATGCACTTGCGCAAGAAACGGCAACCGCATATGCGGATGGGAAGAATGATGTGGTGCTTGCAAATCAGAAGAAGCATCTTGAGGCCTACAAAAAGCAGATCGAATCGGAACTTCTCAAGAGCACACCCAAACCGCAAGGAAATAGCGCAGGAGGGGTGAATAAAGAGGATTTTTCAAAACTTTCTCTCACAGACAAAGCAAAAATGAAATTCGAAAATCCGGCTCTTTATGAAGAGCTATCAAAACTATGAAAAGTTAAGGAGGAATAAAGAATGCCAGGAAAATATTTAGACTTTCCTTTTGATAAGGAACTGTTTATTCAAGGATGGAACGAAGCACCGGACCCGGTGAAATTAGCGATGCTTCAGAGTGGTGCTCTTGTCGAGGACCCGCTGATTGCAGAGCAGCTCAAAAACGATGGAAACCTGTATACCATTCCGTTCTACAACCCACTTGGGGGAACGCCGGTTAACTACGACGGTAAAACCGACATCACATCTACCGAAACGACCGCTGATTCTCAGACGGGGGTTGCGTACGGTAGAGCAACAGGGCATACGGCAAGAAATTTTGTTGCTGAACTGTCTGGGGCAGACCCGCTTGGTCATATTTCAAGAAGTGTTGGTGGCTTTTGGAATAAGCACCGCCAAAGCAAGGTGATTGGTATTTTGGGGGGTATTTTTGATATCCAAAACGATGCCGATTGGGCTAAACACACGCTCAACATCGCAAAAGGGTCAGGTGCACTTGCAAAAATCACAGAGACAACACTGAATGATGTTATGACCGAAACACTCGGTGATCACAAGGAGTTGTATTCTCTCGCAATTATGCACTCGAATGTGGCGAAGACGCTTGAGAATCTGCAACTTCTTGAGTATTGGAAGCACACAGACGCAAACGGCATTCAGCGTCCTATGAAGATTGGGACAGTGAACGGGCTGATTGTTATCGTTGATGACGGCGTGCCGGTGGATGTGTCAACAACAAACTTCCCAAAGTACACTACTTACTTGCTCGGAATGGGTGTACTTAGAACAGCACCAGGAAGGCTTGATGTTCCGGTAGAAATCGTGAGAGAGGCGCTTAAAAACGGGGGTCAAGATACTCTCGTCACAAGGATTAGAGAAACAATCCACCCGAACGGATTCAGCTTCAAAGTTCCA
>JAUMXJ010000172.1 GCA_030529205.1 Bacillota bacterium
GACTCGGCAAGCCTTACACAAATTGAGGAAGAAGCAGGTCACGATGTAGAGAAAATTAAGGCAAAGATTTTGGAAATCGTTGGAGAAAGAGGAAAACAACAAAACCCGGTAACAGGATCGGGCGGAATGTTGATCGGAACCGTAGCTCAGATCGGAAAAGATTTGCAGGGAAAAACAGATTTGGCAGTAGGCGACAAAATCGCAACATTGGTATCTCTTTCACTCACTCCGCTTAAAATCGAGCAGATCCTGGATGTAAAACCGGATATCGACCGCGTGGAAGTGAAAGCACAGGCGATCTTGTTTGAGAGCGGTATTTATGCAAAACTGCCGAAAGATATGAGTGAAACACTGGCTCTTGCAGCTCTTGATGTAGCGGGAGCACCGGCTCAGACGGCAAAACTTGTAAAACCGGGAGACAGTGTACTGGTTCTCGGAGCGGCAGGTAAATCCGGTTTGATGTGCTGTTATGAAGCGAAAAAACGAGTAGGTCCTACCGGAAATGTTGTCGGCGTAGTAAGAAAGAAAGAGCAGGGAGAAGAGCTCCTGGAGTGGGGATTTGTGCATCACTATGTACTGGCGAGCGCAGATATGCCGATTGATGTATTAAACGGAGCTTTGGCAGTGAATAACGGAAAAGAGTATGATATTTCCATCAACGTAGTAAATATTGAGAACACTGAAATGGCAAGTATTCTTCCGGTAAGAGACAACGGTATCGTGTACTTCTTCTCGATGGCGACTTCCTTCACGAAGGCGGCACTTGGAGCGGAAGGCGTCGGTAAAGACGTAACGATGATCATCGGAAACGGATACACCAAAGACCATGCACAGATTACGCTGGAAGAGCTCAGAGAATCCGATACGCTCCGAGCGATCTTTGAAAAGAAATATGTATAGTTTTTGTTATGCAGAGGGAAATCTTTCCCTCTGCCATATTTATTGTCCATAGGGAGGAAAATAAAAATGAAAGTGTACAGAAGAGCGGAATTGTTTCCGAATGTGACGGACCAGGAATGGAATGACTGGAAATGGCAAGTTCGGAATCGAATTTCGACAGTAGAGGAACTCAAGAAATACATTCCGCTGACTCCGGAAGAGGAAAAGGGAGTTAACAGCTGTTTGGAAACGCTTCGAATGGCGATCACTCCGTACTATTTGTCACTGATTGACCCGAACGATCCGCATGACCCGGTAAGAAAGCAGGCGATTCCGACGGCTTCGGAGCTGCATGTAGCCGCATCCGACCAGGAAGACCCGCTTCATGAAGACGGTGACTCTCCGGTACCGGGATTGACGCATCGTTATCCGGACCGTGTACTCTTACTGATGACCGACCAATGTTCGATGTACTGCCGTCACTGTACGAGAAGACGATTCGCGGGACAGACGGACGCTGCAGTAGGAACGAATCAGATCGATGCGGCGATCGAATATATCCGAAATACGCCGGTCGTACGGGACGTATTGCTTTCCGGAGGAGATGCACTCCTGATTTCAGATAAATTCTTAGAAGATACCATCAAAAAGCTTCGTGAGATTCCGCATGTGGAAGTGATCCGTATCGGAAGCCGAACCCCGGTTGTTATGCCGCAGCGAATCACGCCGGAGCTTGTAAATATGCTCAAAAAATATCATCCGATTTGGCTCAATACACACTTTAACCACTCGAATGAAATTACGGAAGAATCCGCAAGAGCCTGTCAGCTGATGGCGGACGCAGGGATTCCGTTGGGTAACCAAACAGTTCTTTTGGCAGGTGTCAATGACTGTATGCATGTCATGAAGAAACTCGTGAACGATCTCGTAAAAATCAGAGTTCGTCCGTACTATATCTATCAGTGCGATCTGTCGATGGGTCTGGAGCATTTCAGAACACCGGTAGCAAAAGGGATCGAGATCATCGAGGGACTTCGAGGACATACGTCCGGATATTGTGTACCGACTTTCGTAGTGGATGCTCCGGGAGGCGGCGGTAAGACTCCGGTAATGCCGAACTATGTCATTTCTCAAAATCACAACAAAGTGATTCTTCGAAACTTCGAGGGCGTGATTACGACCTACGACGAGCCGGAAAACTATCATTTTGAGTGCAATTGCGAAGCTTGTCAGTCGCAGAAATCGCATAAAGTCGGCGTAGCAAGTCTGCTCAACGGAGAGCGTATGGCACTTGAACCGGAAGGCTTGGAAAGAAAGAAGCGAGAGAAAGGACATCACTAAAAAATGTTGAAGGAAATTGAGCGATTTAAGACAATTTCTATAACAGGATTAGAAAAAAACGTTGGAAAAAAAACAACGCTGAACCAGATTATCAAAGAGGCCACGGGCAGGTATGTCCTTGGTCTCACATCCATTGGCCGGGACGGTGAGACGGTGGACCGCGTCACCGCAACGGAAAAACCGAAGATTTACGTCTACGGGGGAACGGTGATTGCAACGGCTCATGCCTGTCTGAAGAACAGCGATATCACCAGAGAAATTCTGGAGACGACCGGCATCAATACGCCGATGGGTGAAATTGTGCTGATACGGGCGCTCAGCGACGGATATGTTGAACTGGCGGGACCGTCTATGAACAAAGAGTTGGAAGAAATCATTCTGCGCATGGAGAAATATCGGGCGGAAAAAATCTTTGTGGACGGTGCGCTGTCAAGAAAGAGTTTGGCTTCTCCGGGTGTGGCACAGGCGACCATTATCGCGACCGGTGCGGCGGTGACCGCAAATATGCATCGTCTGATCATGGACACGGTTCATACATATAATTTGTTATCGATTGCTAAAGTAGATGAAGACTTTGATCAAATTGCGGAAAAATAC
>JAUMXJ010000173.1 GCA_030529205.1 Bacillota bacterium
GATAAGCGCCGTGCAGCAAAGATGAAAGATTATTTTGAAAAAATCATCTCAAAAACGATTTGTTCGAGAGATATGGGAGAAGAGTGATGAGGAATCTCGTGTTTAGAGGCGACAAAAATAGACGCAACTATTTTGAGGGATGGTATTTTAAGTTTGTGGATGAAGGCAATGACTTGGTGATCATTCTGATTCCGGGTATTTCTCATTTTCAGGAAAAGATTGCGTTTGTTCAGTATATCGTCCATTATGGAGAAGATGTGTTTCACGGATTTTTGAAGTATGATATGGATGCGTTCGAAATCGGGGAACCGTTTTATTTGAAGTTCGAACACGGATTCATTTCTAAGGACAGGGTGACTCTGAAACTTGATTTTATGGAGGCGGAGCTGACGCCCGGAGAGTTCTTGCCGCTGAAAACCGGATTTTTGAGTCCGTCCATTATGGGCTTCTTTGAGTACTTGAAAATGCCCTGTTATCATGATGTGATCAGCATGAACCACCGGGTTGACGGAACAGTGAAAATCAAGGGTCGAACGATTTTATTCCGCGGTAACGGATATATAGAAGGGGACAGAGGAAAGAACTTCCCGGAGTTTTATATATGGGCACAGTGCAATAATTTTAAGACCCCCGGTTCCTCCCTATTTATGTCCGTTGCGAATATTTCGACTTCGCTGTTCCGGTTTTTAGGGCACATCGCCGTCTTTCATCATGAAGGAAAAGAATACAGATTTGCCAGCTACCTCGGAAGCAAGGTGGATGTCTTCGTATCCGAAGACAAGGAACACGCGCGCGTCACTTTCAAAAACAAAAAACACCGACTCAGTATGGAAATTGACTTAAAACATGGCAATCCGTTGATTGCGCCGATGGACAGCAGGATGGATTTCAAAATTAAGGAGCAGGTAAGGTCCGCTATTCGAATCCATTTTGACGGATTTATGGATGAGAGTTCTTTTTGTGCGAGTGAACTTGTAAATTGGAAGAGTTAGATTTTGTTCGAAAAAGCGGTCCTTGTGTGTCATAGATTTTCGGTTCGTTTACAAAATGCCATGATGCACACCAGGGTCATTTTTCCTAAAATAGTGAGAATTATATGTTAAACGGATGAGTATTTGGTTTTGCATACGGATACTTACCGCAATTCATTTTGCATATATTACCAAGTAAAAACTGAAATCGGTAAAAATTAGCATAGGAATTTGATGTTTTATTGTGCAACTTCGTTCATTTTTAAGAAGAGAAATCTGGGTCGTCGGAATTATCGATATCCGCGCTGTGCGTCTTGATGAACGCCGGTCGAAAAAAGAATCGGATGACGGCGGGCGTTCTGCCGTTACGCGGGATTGAATGTACGAATCACGGGCAATCCTTAACAATTTCCGGCATATATGAATTTTACTAAATAAATGAAGCGTCTTTAATCAACTACAACGCAATTTGTCCTATTTTTCCGTCGTTTTCAGCATCAATTCACATATTGATATTGGGTTACTATTGTGTCTTTTTTTCGAAAAGTGGGGGTGAAGATGTAGGGAGGAGCGGATGTTTTTGCGTCATATTTACAATATTTCAGAGTTGAAATCATCGTGTAATGATTAAATTTGATTGAAATATCAGGAAATTTTCGCGATTGAATACCGAGCGGAACAACCCGAAACGATCTTGTTCGGGTGTCATCTCGGCGAGACTGTTCTGTTTTTTCCGCCACCCTGCCTTCGACGAACCGTTTTTTTCTGTATTTTGAGAGCATTTCATCCAAAACAAAAAAATATGGTGCGTCGTGGCACGCACCGAGGGCGGACTTGGTTCGGGAGGAGTATGGCGTCAGGAGTATGGCGACGGATGTTTAAATGTGCGACTTTTCTTCCAGACGCAAGTAATTATGTTAACAAAATAATCTATTTTGCTGTTTTTGGGTGCCATAATCGTTTACCGTTCTTCACAATTTGTAACCAACGCATAAGATATTGAGACGCGAATGAGATTGACTCTTGATAACATCCCATCTACAATGCGAGTACAAGGTCCACAGCAGTTGGACACATAAAGGAGGAATTATGACTAAGAAATTAATTATGGTAATGGTAATCGTGCTGGCAGTCGTGACAGCTTCATTCGCTACAACAAAAGCGATGGACATCGCAGCACAGTTGGATCCTGAGATTAGAGTCAGCCTTGACGGTAAGGTACTCGATCTGAAGTCACCGGACGGACAGAAAGTCAATGTAGTGGTTTACAACGGAACAACGTATCTCCCTGTCAGAGCGGTCTCTAACGCACTCGGACTTCAAGTGGATTGGGATCAGGCGACAAGAACGGTTATTCTCAAGTCATCGACAAACAATCAAGGTACAAACACCAATACAGGTGCAACACAACCGGCTCCTGCTACTCAGACAAAGATCGGCGATGTCGTATTCAAGAACGACAAAGTAATCATCAAGTATGCGGGTCTCGACCTCGATGTTGACAATGACGACGATGAAATCGAAGTAAAATTCATCGTAGAAAACCTGACAAAAGAAAAGTACAATTTGACCGTTGTCGACACAAAACTCAACGCGAAAGCGGTACCGAGCAAGCTTCACGATGACGAAGACATCGACAAGCTTGAAAAAGAAGATGTGGAAATCGAATTCAAGAAGGCGGAGCTGAAGAAAGCGGGAATTATGAAGATGGAAAACTTGGAATTCAAGTTCAAACTTGACCATAAGACTGCTCCTTTCGAAACTCCGGTTATCAAAGTAAATTTCTAAGATGATGTATAATTCTATGATGATGTAAAAACTGAAAGTGTAATTGCCCCCGTC
>JAUMXJ010000174.1 GCA_030529205.1 Bacillota bacterium
GTCAAGATGGCACTGACGAGCGGATACGGACAATAAACAGAACCGTTGTCGACAGTGTGAATCCCGGCTACCCTGAACTTCATTTCTATAAATGTTTCAGCCTTCGGCGCAACCGCAAGCAAAAGATTGATGTAGCCTTTTCCTGAATCATCAAACCGAATGGCATGTTCACACTCCTTAGGAACGATACATGTCGGTTCTGTCAATTTTCCCCCGTCATAAAGAAACAATGTATGATCAAATGAATCGAAATACGTTATGACGGCTCCGCTCATTTCTCTAAAATCATACGTCTGTTCGATATCGAAGACACCAATCACACTTTTGGCTTCGTTTGCATCGAACCTCGGCTTCCCGATATTTACATTGTAGAACATGGAGGTTTCAATGTGAATATCTTTGAGATAGTTCTTAAACCCCTGCTCCGTTTTTCCCGGATAATCAAATTCACCTCTTAAAAAAGGCAGACCGAAATGAGGCATCAGAGAAAGATTGTGGTTGGATGTACCGTTGAGATTCGACAATTCTATCCGAACCGGGATATTGTCATATGCCGCTTCGATTTCATCGTATTTACGAGAAATATGGGAATCGTACCACGTGCAAAACCAAAGGCTTACAAAAATAAGCAAAGCAATAACCGACCATCTGAAACTTCTTATTAAATGCGATCCGATATACAGTATTATTGCCATCCACATACCCTCATTTCATCAATTTCATCGGAGATATATGTACGATTCTTTTTGCTACAATCCGAATCAACGCGGCATAAACGATGATTTGCATGATTCCGCCGAGTAATCCAATGCCGTAGACGGTTTGCACAGAATGAACCATAGCGCTGCTTACACTTTCACTGATGGAAGATGTCTCAACAGCATCTCTGTAAATCTCCTGTATCACGTTATCGATGAAGAACAATCCGATCGCCGAACCTGTTATAGATGCCGTCATAACGGGTAATAACGCCATTTTCGATATCCAAGCGGCTGTCATTTTTTTGCTTGCACCGAGCGATATCATGAGGCCGGCCTCCTTTTTCCTTCTGACAACAAACAGCACGATATATGTTGCCATCACAACCACACACACGGAGAGTCCCATCACAAGAAGCCACGTAGCCGACTCGCCGAATGATTTCATAATCGGTCTCATTTCCATGTATCCGTTATCATAAATTTTAATGTGGGACTGTGGGATTCCGGATTCACTGACGGCAGCACTGAACGCATCGACGGCATCTTTTTTGATTTCCAAAGCAAGGAAAGGTCCGCTGTCAAGCGTGATACACTCGGTTTTAATAGATTTTTTGGGAACAAATACCGTGTTTGGAGTAATGGTGAAATAATCAAATTCCCAAGTATTCTTCATTCTGTAAAAACCGACAATTTTGTAATCCGCCTTATACATCGGTTCACTCTGCTCTGAAACCGCCGTAGGGACAAGTTCTTCTTTCGTGTGGATCGGATCGATCTCCAATATTCCGCTATAGTCGTCATGATTACCGATACGATATGACAGCTCGATTGTGTCGCCGAGATGCAGATGATTCAATTCTGCAAGTTCCTGAGAAATGACACACACATTGTTACCGGTACTGTAATCTTTGCTTGAAAAACCTGTGCCTTTTGAAATAAACATCTCACCGAAATGAAACTCAAACATTCTTTCGAGCTTGTTCGTACCTACTACCGGTACCTGGGTGTAAGACAGGTCGATATTGTTTCTGATTTTTTGCCACTCCGTGCCATCGGATGAGGGATCAGTGTATGGAAGGGACATTGTGTCCGAATCGCAAAACAGCCTAATCGAGTTCAACATTTTATATTTTTCGGGAGTTACTGAGATTCCTATTTTCAATTCCGTGTTGTAGATACGTCCCAAAAAAACATCCGGTTCACTGATTCCCTGCTCAATCTGATCCTCTATACACCTCCGGATTTCTTCTTCCGTATACGGGATATAATAGTCCATTAAATGTTCACTCGGTAAGTTTACCAAACGGGCTGTTTCATTTATTTGCAGAAGAGCAGAATCAACATACCATCCGGTAAACAAGTATGTTTTACCTTTTTCGAGGGGGTTCTCGTTGTATACGCCGATATCATGAAAACGCAACCTGATGTCAATCTCTTTCTTGCTGATCTCATAACCATGATGCATTTTTACTATTTTCTCAATTTCTCCCGTAACCGGAACAATCATTTTCGGAATGATTCTTAGAGATACCCCTCCCGTCTCCGGATAATAGTTTCTGTACTCCATTCTGTAAGGTTCCCCGATATCCAAAACCTTGGCTGTGATCAATACGCAATAATAGGGGTAATCAGCAGAGGGATTATATTTCTTTTTGAATTGGAAACTGACAAGCGTTTTCAGACCTGCCACATTTCCGTCAACATAGCTGCAATCATAGAAGGAGTCCACCAACTGTCTATTATTCTTTATTTGATCAATAAATTCCAGAACTTTTTTGTTGGCACCGTAGGTCCATCTACATAGTTCTCTGCCAGGATAAGCGACAATGACAAATCTGTCATTCAAATTATCAAATGATTTTCGTGCCGAGAAGTATACGCCGAGACTGAGCGAAAGAAATGCGGATGCTACAAGTAACAAGAAGATTGTCGCCGTCAATACCGGCGGCCGCCTGATAAGTTGTTTCAATGTATTCACGATATCACCTCTACCGTTCATAAAGGATGTAGGTGTAACTTTTTTATCCCATTCGTTTTTCCTTATAACCTAGAAAAAGCATCCACCCACGTTTG
Source organism: Bacillota bacterium (assembly GCA_030529205.1). Lineage (GTDB taxonomy): Bacteria > Bacillota > Clostridia > Peptostreptococcales > Acidaminobacteraceae > JAUMXJ01. Next base: position 2,775 of record JAUMXJ010000174.1, read on the forward strand.
ACTATCAGTTATTCGATTAAATCAAAATCCGAAGA
>JAUMXJ010000175.1 GCA_030529205.1 Bacillota bacterium
ATCCGTGAGCTTGGTGTGAGAGAGAATTTCGCGTGCGATATCAAAGTTCTTCTCCAATTTTTCCGGAAGCGCCTTGATCATAATATAGAAATATGCTTTTTCCTTGTAGAATTCGAGTCCGCATTTCATGCCGCCGGAATGCAGCAGAAGCTGATGTCCCAGCTCTGCAAGGGTGTAATGCTCCGTATCCGCATTTCCGAGCATATTGACGGCGACGGAGAACAGCGACAAATCCTCTTTGTTCTCGAAAGAAACCGGGAAGAAGAGTTTGACATACATAATCCCCGTATCCAACTTGTAGAACAGACACGGAGTCTTTCCTCCTTCAAAGTCCAGCTCTCTTTCTTCCACATCTCTGATTTCTTTGTCTTTCGGCACATCCGCCAGCCGAACCTTCGGAAGTGCGGCGAGCGCTTCCTCGCTGTCCGGAGACTCCTGCTGCTTTCTGAGTCTGTCATACCATTCGCGCTCCGCCTTCTTTTGGTCGTCGGTCAGCGCATTCCATCTCGGATTGTCTTTTTCCGAATCCTTCGCCTGATCTTCATCTTCTCCCCGCGGGCTGAGTACCACGGACACGCGATGATTGTTTTCGGTCATGAACGACTCTATGAATTTGAGATGCTCCCCGCGGTCAATCATCTCTTCCACTTTCTTTAAATAGGTCTCAAAACGCAGTCTTGCAAAGGGATCTTCATTCTTTTGCGTATGCAGAAGCAGATTGAACATTGGAACCATTCCTCTCGGATTGGAACCGGTGTCAAACTCTCTGAGACCGAATCCATAGTAGTTGAGCGTCGCGCGCAGAGTCTTCGTCAACTCCTCTTTGTCAATCTTTTTCAGTTCCTCGAAAACCCTCTCTTCCACCTTCTTCGGATCGAATTCCTTTAATCCGTACATGGTCAGGTAAATGGTCGCAGAGGCTCTGGAATCATCCACTCCGCCGTACAAATCGGAGCAGAACCCGCTCTCCAGCAATGATTTTTTAAATGCGGAAGAACTCTGTTCAAACAAATAATTGCTCAGGACGGAAGCCGCAAAAATCTTTTCGATTTCATAAGTGCTTCCGATGACGAAGTTCATCGTGCCGACTGCCGTATTCTCGCCGGTCGGATAAGTATCCGAAACATACCGAGGCGCTCCGTCATACGGCGTATGCACCGGTTCCGCAACCGCCTCCGCTTTCTCAAATTTTGAGATACACGCGTCCAGGAACGCACAAATTTTTTCAATATCCGCATTCCCATACACATAGAATCGTGCATTGCTCGGATGATAGTGCTTCTTATGGAATGCCAAAAAATCTTCATATTTCAGGTCCAGAACCGCTTCCGGCTCACCGCCCGAGTTCTGGGCATAAGTATTCGTGAACAGCGCGCGATCCGCCTTACTCGACAGCATGGAATCGGGGGACGCCATCGCTCCCTTCATCTCGTTGTACACAATCCCCGAGGGAATTCCTTCTTCGCCGTGCTCAAAGTCGAAACCGTGCCCCTCCTGTCTGAAAAACAGTTCATCGCGATACATGGTCGGATGGAACACGCTGTCCATATAGACATCGATCAAATTCATAAAATCCTGTTCATTTTGACTCGCAACCGGATAAATCGTCTTGTCCGGGAATGTCATCGCATTGAGGTAGGTATTCAGCGATGATTTGTTCAATGTCATAAACAATTCTTTCAAAGGATACTTCTCGGATCCGCAGAGCACACAGTGCTCCGTAATATGTGCCACTCCGGTATCGTCGGTCGGAACCGTGCTGAATCCCACCGAGAATACCTTATTGTCGTCATTCGCATGGATAAAAAACAGCTCCGCACCCGTCTTCTCATGTTCATAGTAGAAACCGTTCGCTCTGAGCTCCTCGATATAACCGTGATATTTCGGTTTAAAACCGTTCATTTCTTTATTCATAACACCTCTTCATCTTATTTCTCTATTTTATTTTATTTTCAATACTATTCCTTATAAGAGAAATACACATATATGCACTCATTAATTCATGAACATGTTATAATCACAGCATGAATATCATCGGAATCATCTCGGAATACAACCCGTTTCACGCAGGACACCTCCACCATATTGCGGAGACCAAAAAACGTTTCCCCGATTCCATCATCGTCGCGGTAATGTCCGGTAATTTCGTACAAAGAGGAGAAGCGGCAGTCCTAAATAAATGGGACAGAGCCGAAATAGCGGTAAAAAACGGAGTCAATCTCGTCGTGGAACTGCCGACCTATTATGCCGTCTCCGCCGCTCCGGATTTTGCGAAAGGGGCGATGGATGTACTCGGACAGCTGCATGCCACACATTTTTCCTTCGGCTCGGAGATAGACAGTCCGGATGCTCTGAGCGCACTGTCGGACTTCACCGGCACCGAGGCATACAACAAGAAGGTCAAGGAAGGCCTCGCAAAAGGACTTTCTTATCCCGCAGCAACAGCCGCCGCAGGAGGTCCGATACTTCCGAATGCATTGCTCGCCACAGAGTACCTGAAGCATGCCAACGGGATTTGTCCGATTCTGATTCCTCGGGCATCCAATCATTCCTCACTCGAACTGCATGCGTGTGCATCACAAGAAAACGCACCGCGCGATTTGCCGTACCCTGCGAAAGACACGGCGGAAGTTCCCGTTTATTCCTCCGCAAAAGCCATTCGCCATGCTCTTTCCGGCAGCGAGAAGACATCGGTGCTTTCCGCTGAAAAAAAGCTTACGGAGCTGACAGGAGTGAATTACATCGGACTTCGGTCGCATCGCCCTCAGCCCGATATGCGACATCTCGACTCCGACCGTTTCCCTTCCTC
>JAUMXJ010000176.1 GCA_030529205.1 Bacillota bacterium
AGAACCTGAAGTTAGAATAAAGACCATGGGGGTTGTCGACATTGAAATATAAAAGGTTCATTGCGAAAGACAGCAAGGAAGCGGCGGATATGATTCGTGCCGAAATGGGTTCCGATGCGATCATCGTCAGCACCAAAAACATCAAGAAAAAGGGGATCAAGGGATGGTTTTCCAAACCGGAAGTAGAGGTGATTGCCGTAGCGGAGGAAAACAATACGAAATCTCTGATTCAGTTTGAGACCAAGAAAGACATTGAAGAATTGAAAGAACTCGTTACCGAACTGACGGAAAAAATTTCCGGCATGAGTTCCGTATCTTCTCAGGAGACAAAGGTCGTCGAGAAGTCGATTTTTGATGTCTATACCGAATACTTGACAAATCGGCGTGTACAGGCGCCGATCGCAAAAAAGATCGTCGAGATCGCTTCCAGACAGATTACCCTGACCGAGGACAATTTTGAACATGTCATCAATGCCATGAAGCTGGTTACCGCGGACTATATGGGAGACGGGAAGACGATTGACAGCGACCGCGGGGCGAGGCCGCGCATCTACGTCTTCTTGGGACCGACCGGCGTCGGGAAGACCACGACACTGTCGAAATTGGCTGCATCTCTGGTTTTGGCAAAGAAAAGTGTCGGGATTATTACCTTGGACACATTCCGAATCGCCGCAGTGGAACAGATCAGGACGTATTCCACCATCCTCGAAGCTCCGCTTGAAGTCGCATACGACGAAGAGGAGCTGAAAAATGCGATTCACAAGCTCAGAGAGATGGATTATATTCTTGTCGATACGGCGGGAAGGGGGCATAAGCTCGGCGAATTGAAAGAAGATTACGATATGTATTCGAGTTGTATTAAGAACGGGACATACTTCCTGCTTCTCAATGTCAATACGGATTATAGAGAATTGAAAAGCATTGTCCAGAGTTATGCTTTTCTGTCGGATTACAGATTGCTGTTTACCAAACTGGATGAGGCGGACAGTCTGGCAAATATTCTGAATTTGAGAGTTCTTACCGGGATGCCGTTGTCGTATTTTGCCACCGGCCAGTCCGTTCCCGACGACTTGGTTTTGGCGGACAAAAAAATGGTCGTAGACAATATTTTCAAACTTTCGGAGGGTGGCAATGGATCAAGCTGAAAAACTGAGACAGATTATTGCGGCTCAACAAAACAAGAATGAGAAGTCGACCGAAGCTCGAATTATTGCGGTTACAAGCGGTAAGGGCGGAGTCGGCAAGACGAACTTCACCATCAATATCGCATTGGCTTTGCGTGCGTTGGGTAAACGGGTGACGATTATCGATGCGGATTTGGGTCTGGCAAATGTGGATGTCCTGCTGGGGGTACTTTCCAAATACAGTTTTTTGGATGTCCTGAGCGGTAAGGTCGAGGCGAAGGACTTGGTCGAAGAAGGTCCCGACGGACTGAAAATCGTGTCCGGCGGTTCGGGTTTGACGGATTTGGTCAATATCGACGATGTGGAACTTGAGAGATTAATCTATGCACTGTCCTACTTTAATTCCATATCCGATTTCATTCTAATCGATACCGGAGCCGGAATCAGCAAGTCCGTACTTTCCTTCGTTGAGGCGGCTTCCGAGATTATTGTGATACTGAATCCGGATCCTACCTCCATTACGGATGCCTATGCGCTGATAAAGAACATATCGAATATTGAAGAGAAAGAGGTCAGGCTCGTCATCAACCGGGTGGAGTCCGCCTTGGAAGGCAGAGAGGCTTTCTCGAAGATATCCAATACGGTGGAGAGATTTTTGAATATCAAAATTGAAAATCTCGGGTACATTTTTGAAGATTACAATCTGGGTAAGGCGGTGAAACAACAAATGCCTGTTCTGAAGGCATATCCGCGTTCCTTATCCAGCAAAGCGATTGAAGAAATTGCACGCAATCTTGTGAACGGAAAGCAGACGGAGCAGGAAAATCGAAAGGGTTTGTTCGGATTTTTGAAGAGATTGGCGAAAATATAGTCGACAGGACGGCGTTTGAACGGCACAGATTGGGCAAATTGAGTAAACAAAGGGTATTGAAACGGTAAAATGCGTGTATTGATAGTAGATGATTCGGCTTTCATGAGAAAGGTGATCAGTGATATGGTCAGGCAGCTCGGACATGAAGTTGTCGGGACGGCAAAGAACGGGCAGGAAGCGGTTGAGCTTGTTCTTGCTCTGCGTCCGGATGTGATCACCTTGGACATTGAGATGCCGGTAATGAACGGATTGCAGGCACTTGAAATGATTATGAGTAAGTCTCCCACCCCTGTCCTGATGTTGAGTACGCTTACTTCGCAGGGGGCGGTCGAGACCATTAAAGCATTGGAGTTGGGCGCAATCGATTTTATGACCAAGCCGACTTCGATTTTTAAGGTTTCCACTCCTGAAAACATCAAGGAATTGGGAGAAAAGTTGGAAGCGGCCAATGCCATTGATCGCAATAAGAGCATTCGTCTGACGCAGAGCAGATTGATTCAACGCAAGCCGAGTGCGGATTCTTCGCTGAATCAACAGCCGGCATGCAGATTGCCGCCAAGTATGAAGGGCGCCGCAAGGAACTTTAAGAAGATTATTGCCATCGGCACTTCCACGGGGGGACCTGTGGCGTTGCAGGAAGTCATCAGCAATTTACCCGCTCAGCTGAACGCTTCCATTGTCGTGGTACAGCATATGCCTCCGAATTTTACAAACTCATTGGCTGAGAGATTGGATTCGATGAGCGAATTGACGGTGAAAGAGGCAACACAGGACGAAATACTGAAAAGAGGGACTGTGTACATCGCCCCCGGA
>JAUMXJ010000177.1 GCA_030529205.1 Bacillota bacterium
ACAAGAGGCGTCTCATTAACGGCAATACGACAAATCTGAACGATTTTAACAATATCAAGTACAGTTGGACGAGTGATTGGTATCGTCAGGCGATGAACAATTTCTGGATTCCGGAAGAAATCAATATGAACCAGGATGTGAAGGATTACAGGTTGCTCGACGAGGACGAGAAGACGGCGTATGACAAAATTCTGTCTTTCCTGATTTTCCTCGACAGCATCCAGACGGCGAACCTGCCGAATATCAGCGAGTACATCACGGCGAATGAGGTGAATCTCTGTCTGAATATCCAGACATTCCAGGAGGCGGTGCATTCGCAAAGTTATGGCTACATCCTCGACAGCATCTGCTCTCCGGAGGAGAGGACGAAGATTTTGTATCAATGGAGGGATGATGAACATCTGCTCGCGCGCAATAAGTTCATCGGGGATCTCTACAATGAATTTTATGAGCAAAAATCACCGTTTCTTCTCGCTAAGACGATGATTGCGAACTACATCCTCGAGGGGATTTATTTCTACAGCGGGTTTATGTTCTTCTACAATCTCGGCAGAATGGGCAAAATGCCGGGAACCGTGCAGGAAATCCGCTATATCAACCGAGATGAAAACACGCATTTGTGGTTGTTCCGCTCGATGATTCTCGAGCTGAAGAAGGAGGAGCCGGATCTCTTTACGGAGGATAAAATCGCGGTTTATGAGAGTATGATTCGCGAGGGTGTGGAACAGGAGATTCGATGGGGAAAATATGTGCTGGACGACAAGATTCCGGGGCTCACCGGCTCGATGATCGAAGCGTATATTAAGTACCTGGGAAATCTGCGCAGCACGGGACTGGGATTCGGCGTATTGTTTGAGGAATATCAGACGGAGCCGGATTCGATGAAATGGGTGAGTGAGTACGCCGATCCGAACCTGATTAAGACGGATTTCTTTGAAGGAAAGCCGAGCGCGTATTCGAAGGCGTCCGTCATCGAGGATGACTTGTAGGATTCAGTTGAAATAAAGTCGAATAAAAGGTGCTGCGGGGTAGCCGGCAGCACCGATTTTTTCGTCTTTCTTATTCGTCATTCTTATTTCCAATGATCGGTTTGAATCAGGTTCTTACCCTGACCGTAGATTTTGTTGTCTTGATCCACAATCATAAATGATGCGTCGATTTCCGTAATTTCTTGTGCTTTGAGTGCGGAGACATCATCGCTCGCAAAGTAGAGTTCCGCAAAGAGTGCACGTCCCGGATGGACTTCGAATCGATAGGTGTCTCCAATTTTTTTGTCCTTGATGTTGTTCAAGAATACATCGTGGAAGACGACTTCCAGAGGAGTTTCTGTCTTGTTTTCCATATACATCTCGACAGCGAGGGTTCCGATTGCGGAGTAGTCGATGATTCCGGTTGCGCGGATTTTGACGGACTCATTGTCGATCAGGACGATGTCGGTATCGACATTTCTCTCATGCCTTGCCTTCTTGTCTTCTCCCAGCGGATAGATGTGGTAGGAGTCCTTGATGATTTCTTTATTGGTGATGTACGAAATTCTGTATGCCAATTCGATATCGCCGATTTCCTTTACTCCGAATTGCTTAAGCGGGGAGAAATCTTCGAGATCGATGCGGATCTCCGTTTCCTGATTCGGTTCGACCGATCTGTAATTCGGCCAGCTGTTTCCGATTCCGTTTATGAAGGAAGACACGGAGAGATAGATGGTGTCGTTCGGGAGTTTGTTTTGGAGTGTCAGATCAATGGTGTAGCCGAAATTTTCGTTCGGCGTCATGTTCTTCACTTTCAGAGTGCATACCTTGTTTTCAAAGATGAGGGCATCTTGTGCAGGACCGCTTTTGTTGACGATTGCCTGTTCGGATTCGCCGCTTGTACTTGGAGCACTGCTCTCACTCGGGCCTGTTCCTTCTTTGTTTCCGCAGGATGCCAGGATGAGGCAGAGAACGGTCAGCATGATGAGTAGAATTTGCGTATTCTTTTTCATAGTCTTCTCCTTTTATCGTTTTGATGTTAGAATTTATAACATGTATATATATAAACATAACTCGTCACAATCATTATACATGAAAACAGGGATAGGCACCAGGTTACAAACATGACCATTTTCGCATATAAAACCGGAAAATCCCTGATAAATTTAAAGTTTCTTCATTAAATCTAATAAATTTTGCTATAATGGCTTCGAGTTGATACGAGATATCTGAGAAATAGAGACAAAGCAATATAGCCGATGCTTCGGGCAAAGCAATCATGGCGGAGGAATGTATGGTAACCCTGGATATGATTCTAAACGAGGATGGAAAAGAGGTATATACCCTGATTTATCAGTGGATTATGACCGATCCGCCCAATTCGAAAAAACTGATTGACACTTTGAAGGAAAGCGAGCGATATGAAGAGGACTCGTACTTTCGTATTTCAGTGGATTCTGCCAATATGGTGGCGCACGGTTTGAACGGCGAACACGATGCAGTTATTGCAATGGCTCCGGAAATTATAGAAAGAACGGAAGCGTTGGAGATGTTGAAACTTCTGGCGACCAATTGGAACAATTTGGGGACCACATATGCTATCATGCAGAATTTGGAACGCTCTTTGGAGTGTTATTGCCATCTTGTCAACATCGAGACGAAACATGGGTATCACAGCCTCCGTTCCGTTGCGTATTACAACCTTTCCGCAATTTTTTATCAGGTAGGAGGTCATGAGAAATCCGTCGAGTATATTGAGCTGGCGGTGGAATCATTGCAGGGAGAAGACATGGACGACCCTGTAATCAGACCCAGGTATCTCATGTT
>JAUMXJ010000178.1 GCA_030529205.1 Bacillota bacterium
GGAACTCGAGGGTGTGATTACATCCGATGAACTTCTCGCACTGAAAGTCCTTCCGAAGAGATTGATCGTCGTAGGCGGAGGTGTCATCGGGCTCGAGTTCGCGAGCATATACAAAGAACTCGGCAGTGAAGTCGTGGTCTTGGCGTCGAGAATCCTCAAAAACGCGGATGCCGAGATTTCCAAGCGTCTGGCGCCGATGCTCAAAAAACAGGGCATCGAGCTGTACAATGATGTCAGAGCAAAGAAAATAGAGAAGAAGGGCGACATGCTCCTCGTCGAGGCGGCGTACAAAAAAGACGGAAAGACCTTCGAAGTGGAGGGAGACTATGTCCTGATCGCAAGCGGAAGAGGACCGGTGTACGACGGGTTGCCGCTGACTGAGCTGGGCATTGCGCATGACGAAAAGGGCATTGTCGTGGACGACGGCTTTGAGACCGATGTGAAAGGGATTTACGCCATCGGCGACATCGTCAGGGGCAATCCGCAACTTGCACATGTCGCGAGTGCGCAGGCGGAATACGTCGCGGAGCGGATTATGGGACATCAGTCGAATATCAATCTGGAAGTCTATCCGAACTGTGTCTTCACGCTGAATGAGGTTGCCCACGCCGGCTATACGGAAGAAGAACTCAAAGAAAAAGGCGTGGCGTATAAAGCGTCGAAGTTCAACTTCGCGGCGAACGGCAAAGCACTTTGCCTGGGCGATGCCAACGGGCTCGTCAAAATGCTCTCGGCGGAAGACGGAACCCTTCTCGGTGCGCACATCATCGGACCGCATGCCAACGATCTGATAGCAGAATGTACGCTCGCCATTGCGAACAGGATGAAAGCGGACGATCTGCTGAGAGCCGTTCACGCACATCCGACCCTTACGGAGGCGGTGATGGAAGCGACGGCGGGATTGCTCGGAACGGCGATTCACATCGCAAAACCGAGAAAATAGAAAATAGAAAAGAACGACAGGAGTTTGTCAATGAAGTATATTGAATCACATTCATATGATCCGCATTATAATTTGGCGTTTGAAGAGTATATTTTTAAGTATCTCCCGCTCGATGAGGGCGGGTATGTGACGCTCTGGCAGAACGGGCCGGCGGTTATCATCGGGAAGAATCAGAACGCGTGGGCGGAGATCAACGAAAAGTATCTCGAAGAAAACGATGTCAAACTGATTCGCAGAATCACGGGGGGCGGTGCGGTCTACCACGATTTGGGGAATCTCAATTTTTCCTTTATTACCAAGGATATCGGAAAGGGAAAAATCGATTTTAAAACCTATTATGAGCCGATTGTCGCCGCGCTCAGAGCGCTCGGTGCTCCCGCGGAGCTCTCCGGAAGAAACGACATCACGGTGGATGAAAAGAAGGTGGTCGGCGCATCTCAGTCGATTTGGGGCGGGCGTGTCCTGTCTAACGGCTGCATTCTCTTCGATGTGAAGATGGAAAATCTTGCGCAGGCGCTCACCGTGCGTCCGGAGAAACTCAAGTCCAAGGGCGTCAGTTCGGTCAGAGCGCGTGTTTCCAATATCAAGCCCTATGTGGGGGAAGACAAGACTGTAGAGGATTTTAAGGCGCTCCTTCTCGCGGAGATTTTCAAGGCGTTCGGAGAAGAGCCGGTGGAATACGTGCTGACCGAGGAAGACAAGGCGGGCATTGAAAAGATACGGGCGGAGCGCTTCGGGTTGCGCAGCTGGAATTGGGGAAAATCTCCGAAAGGCTCGCATAAAGCGGCGCTGAAGTTCCCTTACGGGTTTGTCGAGATGAGTTTTGACGTCAACGGCGGAAAAATGGAGCATATCGAGATTCTAGGCGACTTCTTCGGAACCGCTGATGTGGCGGAGCTCGCGAAGGAGCTGGAAGGAGTCGAATACGACAGAAAATCCGTTCTTACGAAGCTGGAGCGCTTTGATCTCGCCCCTTATTTCGGTGCGAGTGCAACGCATGAGGACCTTATCGATCTGATTTTCGGAGAGGCTTAAGGGGCACATTCAGACAGAGAGGAATACAGGTTTAGGGGAGGAAGTATGGAAGAGAGAATATTGGAGTTGTTTCGAACACGGCCCAAAGAGATTTTGTTTGCCGATGCGATAGCGGATGCGATTCTCCACGAAGAGTATGAAGGTGTGTATCCGAAAGACCCCGCAGCACCTTCCGCTTCCTCCGATGAATTGCAGGAGCGGTTTTTTGCGGAAGTGACGAGGGCAATCAAACATCTTGTCTCATCGGGACGTCTGATGATGTCGAAGAGCGGGAGAGTCGGATTGCCCGAGGCTTTCGGCTATATTCTCGGGATTATTCTGATCAATGACAAGGGGTACGGGTTTTTCAGACCGGTCGGCGGCGGATCCGATCGCAAGAAGGATGTCTTTGTCCGAAAGACGGATATGAAGGGCGCGCTTCACCGAGACACCGTGCTCGTCAAAATCAAACACAGTTCCCGCGGCGCGGAAGCGGAGATTTCGAAAATCGTAAAGCGTGCGACGGAGACGTTTATCGGGACATTCGAAGGTCGGGAGGTGATTCCGAACGACAAGAAAATTTATCGCAGTCTGCTTGTTACCGAAAATCCTGCGGGTGCGAAGCCCGGCGATGTCGTCATGGTTCAGGTGACCGGCTGGGGCGATGTCACACGCGCGATTCGCTGCCGCATCACCGAAATCCTCGGAAGAAAAGGTGACAAGGGAATCGACATTTTATCCGTCGCCAAGCAGTTCGGTTTGGAGGCGACTTTTCCCGAAGCGGTATTGCAGGAGGCGGAGCGTCTGTCCGAAGAGTTCCCGCTCGGAACGCGT
>JAUMXJ010000179.1 GCA_030529205.1 Bacillota bacterium
GCATTTGTGGCTGCATTTGCGGCTGATTCATGCCCATCATACTCGCAGTCATCGCCTGACCGATTCCGGCACCCGCGCCGAGTCCGACACCCATGCCTGCCAACCCGCCTTCGTTCTTTGCGGCATCTCTCACCGCTTCGGCGGTTTGGAACTTCATGTACTGATCCATATTTCCGAGAATTCCCATCTGAGAACGCTTGTCGAGATATTCCTCAACCTCAGGCGGCAATGAAATATTTTCAATCACAAAGTCTGCAACTTCCAGACCGAACAATCCGAACCTTTCCTGCAGTTTCCTGCTGATCAGCTCTGCAAGTTCCGTATACCTGGACGCCAAGTCGATTGCGGCAATACCGGATTCGCCGAGCGCATCGGAAAAACCGGATACGATTTGAGATTTGAGATGTTCCAAAATCCCGGATGTCTTGAACAATTTACTGGTTCCGAACGCCTCCTTCAAAAAGACAACCGGATCCTTCACACGGAAAGAAAAAGTACCGAAAGACCTCAGTCGAACAACACCGAAGTCGGCATCTCGCATCATAATCGGATTCGGCGTTCCCCATTTCTGTCCGTAGAACTGCTTGGTATTGATAAAATACACATCTGTTTTAAAGTGATTGTTAAACAAATACTTCCAATTGGAGAGTGTTGTAAGCACAGGCATGGTATCCGTATCAAGCTTGTACTTCCCAGGTGCATATACATCGGCAATCTGACCGTTGTACTGGAACACAGCGACTTGCGATTCTCTTACAATAAGCTGAGCACCCTCTTTGATTTGCTGCTTATCATTGACCGGAAACTTCCACACCATCGTATCTTGGGTATCATCCTCCCAAGCGATGACTTCAATAAATTCGCCTTTGATAAAATCTAAAATTCCCATAGCACCTCCCTTTAATAAATAAATATTAGCATTTGCATTTTCTAAAATCAATTAAGACTCTATTATTTTTGAATGGAAATCAGATAAAAACCGGATAAAAATCAGAGCTGAATCCGTTCCAATGTCTTAATGAGAAACGAGAAGACGCGTTCTACGGAAGAAATACACACCCGCTCATCCGGAGTATGCACATCCTGATGATCCGGACCGATGGAGACCATGTCGATATCTCCGATTTTCTCGACAAGATATCCGCATTCGAGTCCGGCATGGATTGCAGTCACCGTCATATCCTTGCCGTGCATGTCCTTCCAAACGGTCTTCATGTGCTCTCTGAGGTAGGATTCTTCTCTGTACTGCCATTCCGGATAGCCGTCGGACATGCGACTCTCACCACCGAAGACCGTAATCAGTCTCTTCAATGTGTCGGCGACCTCGTACTTGAGAGAACGAACGGAAGAACGCACGGAGTGCTCGATTCGGAATATATCGTCTTCGATTTGTACTATTGCGAGATTCAGCGATGTCTCGACAAGCCCGTGAATCGTCTTGCTCATTCCGACCTTTCCATGTGGTGCAATACGCAGATAGTGGATGATATCGTTGCCCGACTTCTCCGACAGCAGCGGAAGTTCTCCTTCGACATCCGCAAGCGTGACCTTTATATCCGGATCATTGGAAAAATATTCATTGCGGAACACCTGCTCCATCTCTGCTGCAACACGCTCCACATCCCCGTGAACGACAGCCTCCGCCACTTGCGGAATGGCATTCATTTTGACACCGCCCTTGATATCCGCAATTCTCACACCCTCAATCGAGCCGAGGACTCTTGCCAGGAGCTTCACGGCGTTGGCGCGTTCTTTGACGATTTCCATGCCGGAATGCCCGCCGCGCAGACCGCTGACGATAATCTTTTTGAGATTGCCCGCGCTGCCGTCATAGGTAACCTTCAGCGCCGAGGAATGGTTGACGCCTCCCGCACAGGAAGTCAGCAATACTCCCTCTTCCTCCGAATCGATGTTGATCAGCATATCCCCTTTTACGGAACCTTTCTCAAGTCCGATTACTCCGTTCATGCCGGTTTCCTCGGTTGCGGTAAACAGACAGGTGATTGCGGGGAGCATCAAATCTTGGTCATCCAGAAGCGCTAGCATCATGGCTGCACCGATTCCATTGTCCGCACCGAGGGTGGTACCCTCCGTCGCAACCCAGTCTCCCTCGACTTTTACAGGAATCGGCATACAGGAAAAATCAAAATCGAATCCGTCTCTCGCGACACAAACCATGTCCGTATGTGCTTGCAGAATAATCGTCTTACGACTCGGATGATTGTTCTGCGCCGGTTTCTCGATCACAACATTGTGAAACTCATCGCGGAATGTGCGGTATCCGAGAGATTTGCCCACCCCTTCAATATATTTCGCGACCTCGAGCTCATTCCCGGAACATCTCGGGATTTTAGTCAATTCTTCAAAATAATAAAATACTTTTTTAGGATTCAATCCTTCCAATTTACGCATATCGCCTCCGTTCTTTTTCCCGTATATCCGAAACTATTCAATCACTCGAGCCGATTCGATCACAATGTCGGAAAGGGGTCTGTCATTTCTTCCCGTTTCCGTTTCGGCAATCGCATCCACGACTTCCTGCCCCGCAACCACTCTTCCGAAAGCGGCATACCCGCCGTTCAAATGCGGTGCATCTTTGTGACAAATAAAAAATTGAGAGCTTGCAGAATCCGGATGCTGACTCCTCGCCATCGAAATAACGCCCCGTTCGTGCTTCAGTTCATTGTTGTGCCCGTTCATTTTGAATTCTCCGACAATGTTCTCCTTTGCACCGCCCATACCGGTTCCGTCCGGACAACCGCCCTGAATCATAAAATTGCGAATGACTCT
>JAUMXJ010000180.1:0-1590 GCA_030529205.1 Bacillota bacterium
ACACTATTTTTTACGGAAATTTCGGTCATGTTCCGTCAATCGTTTTTCTTTTCCTGCAATTGCAAGTCAGAAATTTGTATCTGCAAATCTTCAGAAATTTGAAGCTCTTCCGTTTTTTTCTTCAGTTCTATCACATGCGCCTTTCGGTACATAAAAATATCCGTCAGATCTTCATATGCTTGAAATACCATGTAGACAGGCTGCGGGCAGGACTCCACATATCGGAACAACAGATCCATCGCCTTTTTATCCGGAAAGTAATAGGTTCCGGAGAATTTCACCAGAACAGGTCTGCGGGCATTTTCCAGCGTGTCCAGAAGCAGACGCCATTGTGCAAAACCGTCATGTGCACGGATATAACCTCCGGCATTGTCAATCTCCAGGTAGTGGAAATGCTTTGTCAGCCGTTTCAGCTGTTCCTCCTTCATTTCACTCTGATAGGAAATCCCGAACACTTCCCCGTCCGACTGAATGCGATAGTCCTTGTAGTCCTTCACATAGTTGATGTCACGCGGAATATAGTCGGACCCCTGTTCATCGTCGTATCGGAAATTGTCGAAATAAATGGTTCCCTCATCTTGCGAGGACACGGCAATCAAGTAGATTCTGTCTCCCTCGTGAAGATCTTCCATTGTATATGTCTGCCATCCTGTACGGTCTATCGAATCGGTCACCTTTACAAATCGACCGACCCCCTTTTCATCCAGAACCATGAGTTCCACATATATATCCGCTTTTTTCTCGGAATACATATCGAACAAGACCCGATTTCTCCCTTTTTCGACCGTTAATTCAGCCGGAAAGTACTTCATATCTTTGCTTCCCGAAACCAATGATTTTTTATAGCGGACAGCCCCCGCCTTTCCGGCGTTCGTAGGATTGTCCACGATCTGTATATTGATTTTCTTGGCATTTGATGCGTTCACCGAATGGGACTCGAAATCTTCCAGACGATTGTTTATTTTTCCGAATCGAAGCGGGGAATTGGTTGTGACCGTATCCCGCGCGGAAATATCGTACGAAAAGGTCACATAACCTGCCACATTGTCTTTGAGCGGTACAATGCGTCCTTCCTCCTGCCGATACTCCGCAATCCCTCCGTCGATGTATGCGGTAACATCTTCGCTGCCGATTCGAACACGATAGCCGTCGGCACTTTCCAGGTAAAACTGGTAAAAGCCCTGATTCTCCACAGCAATCAACTGTTGAATCCGTTCGGAAACCCGGACATCCGTATACGCCTTTACGCCGTCGACGGTTGCCGAGATGACGCCGGTACCCGATGTGGAGGGAATAAAGGTACCGTTTTCAAACTTTCCTTCCAATCCCAGACTTTCATACACGACATTTTGATTCGTCAGCGGATAATTTCGGAAAGATTGATCAGTCGCCTCCAACTCCAGCTTCATCGGAACACCCTGAATCCCGTTCATTCTGCCGGTCGCGAATCTCATTTTTTGAATCTTCGGATTGGAAGTGCTTTGCACCTGAATGGAAAGTCCGTTGTAAATACGCCTCTCCGATCCGTCCGACAGGAAAGACACGATTTCTTTTTTATCCCGATACGGATTGTCAATGATCATCTCGGTG
>JAUMXJ010000180.1:1600-2729 GCA_030529205.1 Bacillota bacterium
CGTCCAGAATCAGTGCTTGATAAGCTCCGAGCTTAACCATCAGCTCCGCCAGCTCGCTTTGCCTGATTCCTCGATAACTGCTGCTCCGCCCGTTTACCGTCACAAACAGCACGGTCTTTCCGTCCTTTTCCACGCCGATCGCCGTGCGCGGATGTTCTCCGTACACATTGTGCGTAAACGCCTCGACAACCTTTCCGTCTTTCACCAATTGTGCTCCGCCCGATATGCTTGTATACGGCATTTTCGGGAGAAGAAGCTCCACGGTATCGCCGACTTTCAATGTCGACACCATGTCTTCCGCATACTTGCCCTGAGCGCGGATGATGAAATTTCCCTCTGCAAGTCCGCCTTCCGGAATATCGAGTTGATCAACGGATTCCGTTTCCTTCGCTCCGTTCGCATCTTCTTCATCATTCCGGATCATCTGCACGACATTTCCCTTTTCCACTCGATATTCGACGACCGGCGTCTTGTCTCCTTCTCCCCGGAGATCCCCAAAACCGGGGCTCTTCGCGCCGAATGCCCGATCGAAGAGAAGAATATTGTCCCAATCCGTGTATCGTTTATTGACAAAGGCGACATCCCGCTGATTTCCTCCGTAGAGAAGCCGCACCGAACTTCCGTCTTCGTATCCGATTGCAATTTTGCCGTCGCGCCCGATTTCCACATGCGCGTGTTTTTTATCCCGATTGGAAGTTTGCACAAGCGCTCCCCGGTCCATAAGTCTACCCAAAACCGCCTCGCTCTTGTAATCATAGTAGTCTCCATTGATCGCCGCCACGACATTCTTCTCGTTCTTTACAAATTCCGACAGCGTCCGCGGAGACGTCAAATCTCCTTTCGTATATAGAGGAACGACAGAGTCGCTTGCATCCTGTTTGCTTCGAACCACGTTGACGACAATCCATCCCTCCTCCGTAAAGAACTGATGAAGCTCATGCCTGACACCCGGTGCGATATCCGTATACTGTACCGATTCCGAATGAATGATTCGATACTCGGCATTGCTCGAGAGCGAAGTTGTCAGGACGAGCCCGAAAGCAAGCGTCCACATACCAAGACGCGCTGCAAGTTTTTGAAATACTCCTGCCTGTTTTCTCATAAAATCCTCCCGGGAACAAGACGCTTT
>JAUMXJ010000181.1 GCA_030529205.1 Bacillota bacterium
TACATGATTACGCCGAAGATGATGAAGGATGTCTATGATGTCGACTGCGACATCGTCTCGTATCCCGGGCGCCAAAAACCGATTATTATGTACAAGCAACTTGTTTGAATAGGGGAGGAAGTATGAGTTTTGACGGCAATAAAATTCTGAACAGATTGACACGTCTGAGCGAAGTGAAGACGATGAAGCAGGTGCAACCGATGACATATTCGCTGTTTCCCGGCTATCACTGCCCGCTTCTCGGCGCGATGCTGACGGTCAAGGAAATCGAAGATTCGGTGATGTTGGTCATCGGACCCGACGAATGCGGACTTTACACAAAAATGGCGACAAGCAACGGCGGCATGAAGCCGAAGGGATGCGAGATATTCTCCGTCGTGCTCGAACAGCATGATGTCACTTTCGGATGTCAGCAGAAGCTGGATGAGGCAATCGAGGAGCTGATGGACGAGTATACGCCGAAGGCGGTCTACCTCGTCACCACCTGTGTGGTCGAGGTCATAGGAGACGATATCGAATCGATGGCGGAGCTTTATTCCGATCAATACGGCATTCCTTTCATTGTGGTGCATGCCGAAAACTTTAAGACGGACGACCACCTTCCGGGAATCGAACATACACTGGATGTCAGCCTCGAAATCATGGAGAAACAGGAGCCCGAGGACTGTGTCAATGTGCTGGGACTGAGGCTCGGAGACTTTGAAAAAACCGAAGTCTACAGAATTTTGACCGGTATGGGAATCAAGACACATATGAACCTCCCCGGCAAGACGACGGTCGAACTGATTCGCACAGCGCCGAAAGCCAAGTGCAATCTTGTCGTCCACCCGGTCGGCCTTCCGCTCGCAAAGAAGATGCAGAAGGACTTCGGAGTTCCTTACGTGATTTTCGAGCGTTACAGCCATCCCGACCGCATTTTACGCTGCTATGAAGACCTGTTCCGAACTCTCGGAAGGGAGATGCCGCAGGAGCCGGTCGAGCAACACGCCCGCATGCATCAAAAGATTGCCGACGCGAAACCGCAGTTGGAAGGGAAGAGCTACATCAGCGGCAATACCGCGCTCTGTAATTACGAACTTCATTCCTTCCTGGCAAATGTTCTGGGCGTGAAGCCTCAATTGCTGCAAATTTCCTATCTCGACGAGGAGAGCCGAATCTTCCGCGAGGAGCTCATGCAGGTCTGCGATCCTCTGGTGACCAGGGCTGCGAATATGACGGCGATGCAGTACATCTATCCCGTGCTCAAACCGGATTATGTCATCGGAGGCGGCGGTCCTCAGGTGATGAGGGAAAATGCAATCGCACCGGTGCGCATGTTGCAGGCGTACAATACCCTCGGTTTTGATGTCTGCGATATGGTTGTGGGGGCGTTCCTCCAGGCGGAGAGTGATTCCCGAAAGATGAAAAGCGCGTTGAAAATGAAGGAGGCGGTACGATGAGTTTATGCAGAATGTACCCGACCCAGTCGGATCGAATGGCAATCATATGGTCGCTGATGCCGATTCAGGATGCCATCGTCCTCGAATACGGTCCGGCGGGAACAACGCATTTCGGTGCGGGGATGTACAGCTCGCTCGGGCTGGATATCAGCGGCTCGATCTTTACCACGCACATCAGTGAAGACGACGTCGTGATGGGGGATGTGACCCGATTGGAAAACGCCATTATGGAAATCGACGAGGCGTACAAGCCCAAGGTGATATTTGTCGTGGCATCGGCGGTCATCGCCGTTATCGGAACCGATATCGAAGGGGTTTGCCAATACATGCAGGAGCGTGTGAACGCGCGTCTGATCTCTTTTGAAGAAGGCGGGTTCCGAGGGGATTATACCTATGGCCTTCGCTCCGTCTATCGCATGTTCGCGAAGCAGATCGTGGAGAAAACGGAACGTCGTCCGAAGACATTTGCCGTCCTCGGGGCGTCCGCGGGATCTTATCGTGTGCGCAGCGATGTGTGGGAAATCAATGAATTGATGAAAGAGGCGTTCGGTTGGGAGAACATCTACACCATGGGACTTGAGAGCGATATTTCCGACGTGGTCGGAGCAGGCGACGCATCGCTCAATCTCGTCATACGCAATGAAGCGCTCGAAGCCGCACAGCTGATTGAAAAGAAATGCGGAGTTCCGTACCTCTACGGTGCGCCTTACGGTTATAAGGGAACATTGGAGTGGCTCAGAAAGATTTCCGAGCAGATCGGACAGGAGATCAATCCGAAACTCGAGCAGAGACTGCAGGAGAAAACGGACGATATGACGCCGGTCGGCGGCGGGCCGATGGCGATGCTGAGAAGAAAGCCGCCGAAGGCTTGTGTGCAGGGAGATTACGATCAGCTCATCGGCATGAAACAAGTGCTCAAGGAGCTCCTGTTTACCGACATCAAACTCGTATGCAGCCACAGTTCGAAGGCTGTGGAAGACGCGGATCCGGATGTGCAGTACATCGCCAAGGAAAAAGATCGTATCCGTCTATACAGAGAATGCCGGGAAACCTGGTGCCTCGGAAGCGATGAGCTTAAGCATTACGCGTCCGACGAGAATTACTTTACGCACATCAGCTCGCCTTTTTACACCATCAAACAGGTGGCAAATCATCTCCCGTTTATGGGCGAAAAAGGGATGGATCGCTTTCGCGAGATCCGTGCGGATTATTTCACAAAATTTGATATTTAGAGTCTGATTCGTCGAGGATTCAGAC
>JAUMXJ010000182.1 GCA_030529205.1 Bacillota bacterium
CGAATTTGAAGTTGACTGAAGAGGTGAATTATGGAAAAGATCCTGAAGGGAAAACCGGTGGCGGATCATATATCCGAGGAGTTGATCACCGAGGTGAACAGGCTCAAAGAAGAGGATATCGTACCGAAATTGGCGATTGTTCGTGTCGGTGCAAGACCGGATGATCTGTCTTATGAAAAGGGAGCAACGACCCGCTGTGCAAAAATCGGAATCGAGACCCGGGTGCTTGCTCTTGATGAAGGAATCACAGAGGAAAATTTTATCAAAGAGATTGAAAAACTCAACGAAGATGCTTCCGTAAACGGAATTCTGATCTTTCGCCCTCTCCCGAAGCATATCGATGAGAGCAGGATCAAATATATCCTCTCACCGGAAAAAGATGTGGATGCCTTTAATCCGATCAATATGGGCAAACTCATGGAAGGAGACGGGAGCGGCTTCACACCCTGTACGCCCACAGCGGTCATGGAGATGCTCAGATACTTTCAAATTCCGATCCGGGGAAGCAATATCGCAGTGACAGGAGTGTCGATGATCGTAGGAAAGCCCTTGATCGCCATGCTGATCAATGAAAGAGCGACGGTGACGGTGACGCATAGAAGCACGAAGGAGCTGTCCCAAGTCACTAGGGAGGCGGAGATCTATATTGTAGCAGCCGGAGCCGCCAAGTTCATCAAATCCGATGCGGTCGGTGAGGGAGCAATCGTCATCGATGTCGGCATCAATGTCGATGATGAAGGAAAACTCTGCGGAGATGTGGATTTTGAGGATGTCGTGGAAAAAGCATCCCGCATTACGCCGGTTCCGGGAGGAGTCGGTTCGGTGACGACGACGATCCTCGCGAAGCATACGATCAAGGCTTGTAAGCAACAACACCATATACAATAATAAAAAAGATCAAGGAGGTACTGAAATGAATAAGAAAATCGTATCGACAGACAAGGCTCCGGGAGCAATCGGACCTTATTCGCAGGCTGTTCGCGTTGGAGACAAGCTGTTCACTTCCGGTCAGTTGCCGATGGATCCTGTCAGCGGAGAACTTTTGACAGAGATCAAAGCTGCAACCGGACGCTGCCTTGAAAATGTCAAAGCTATTTTGGAGTCGGAAGGCTTTTCGATGCAGGATATCATCAAGACGACGGTCTTTATGAAAAATATGGATGATTTTGCATCGATGAATGAAGTGTATGCGACCTATTTCACCGTGAATCCTCCGGCAAGATCGGCGGTACAGGTGGCGAAGCTGCCAAAAGATGCGGTGGTCGAAATTGAAGTGATCGCATCGAAATAATCTTATGATCGGTAAAACCTCTTCATCATCGATCCGTATCTTTGAGGATCTGTATGATGACCGGAGGTTTTGTCTGTTTTATCCTTAAAAAAGATGAAGTCTGTTCGATTATCCCGGTGAAATATGGTATAATATTGAAATTGAATAAAGACTCTTGTCCGATAGAGAAAAGGACGGATAAAGATGGAAAGGAATGGACGAAATTGGAATCGGTTTATCAAAAGTTATGCGCTCTTATCGGAGGAGAAAATGTCCTGTCCAACGAGATTATGAAGAATCATACTTCCTTTCATGTCGGCGGAGCCGCGGATTATTTTGTCACGCCGGACAGGGAGGAAAAAATCAGAGAACTGCTGTTGCTTTCTCTGAAGGAGGACATCCCTCTCACGGTAATAGGAAACGGCAGCAATCTCCTGGTCCGGGACAAGGGAATCCGAGGGATCGTGCTCTGCATCGGTGAAAAATTCTCTTCTTTTGAGATCGAGGGAGACTTGGTTCGCGCTCAGGCGGGAATCCTTTTGTCAGATCTTTCCGCTCATATTCTCTCCTCTTCTCTGACGGGATTTGAATTTGCAAGCGGCATCCCGGGTACCTTGGGCGGAGGTGTCGCTATGAATGCGGGGGCTTATGGAGGCGAACTCAAAGATATCATCGAGAGCGTCAAGGTCATGGACAGATCCGGTCGGATTTTCACCCTGAACAATGAGCAGATGCAGTTCGGATATCGAAAAAGCCGCGCAGGAAGAGAGAATCTTCTCGTGCTTTCCGCAGAGATACGCCTTGTCAAGGGGAATCAGGACGAAATCAGGGCAAAGATGGAGGATTTTGCAACGAGGAGAAAAACAAAACAGCCGCTTTCCGCTTGCAGCGCAGGCTCCACTTTCAAGCGACCGGAGGGATACTTTGCCGGTAAACTCATTGAAGATGCGGGGCTGAAAGGATTGGAGATGGGTGAAGCCGCAGTATCGGATCTGCACAGCGGCTTCGTCATCAATAAGGGAAGTGCGAGCTGTCAGGAGATTTTAGATTTGATAAGCTTCATCAAAAGTCAGGTTTTAGAACGCTTCGGAGTTCATTTGGAAGAGGAAGTAAAGATCATAGGAGAAAAATAGTATGCGGATCACTTCAGATTATCATACTCATACCTTTTACAGTGACGGGAAAGGGACGATGGAACAGAATATCCGGGCGGCAATAGCTGCCGGACTGAGCACTGTCGGGATCTCCGATCATGGATACGCACATCTGGGCTTTGGTATAAAGTATGATAAGATTCAATATATGAGAGAAGAGCTCGATCAGCTCAAAGAGAAATACCGGAAGGAAAAGATAGAGATCCTGCTGGGTATCGAATGCAATATCCTCGACGATCAGGGGAGTATCGAT
>JAUMXJ010000183.1 GCA_030529205.1 Bacillota bacterium
ACCCTGGGCAAACTTTGATACAAATTTCCGTCCGATATCTTTCTATCAATACTCATATACTCTCACCCGTTCGATCATCGCCACAACTGTCATACAACTCGAATTCCGAAATACATGACGTTGAAGAATTTCTCCGTTTAATTGATTCTAATGTCCACCAAGTCTTTTGTCGTGATTCTTCCGATTGCTTTCGCTTCGAAAACGGAATTTGCATTGATTGCATCCAGCGCTCTTTCACACTCCTCTTCCGGAATTGCAAATAACAATCCCCCTGAAGTTTGCGGATCGCAAAGTTCATAAATTGACGCGGAGTCACTACATTGTACTTTATCCTTGATATAATCCAAATTCTTATAAGCGCCGGCAGGAATCATGCCCATTTTGGTCATCTCAGCCGTGCCGTCAATCATCGGAATACTCAAGTAATCGAGTTCTGCACCGAGAACGCCTTCTGTCATTTCAAGTAAGTGACCGAGCAATCCGAAACCTGTGATATCCGTACACGCATGAACAGTTACCTGCGCATTCCTGATTGCCTCCGCAGCGTAGCGATTGAGAGTCGACATGGACAAAATCAGGGCATCATACTGCTCCTTATTCAGCAGACCTCCCCTTGCGGCATTGTTCATAATACCGGTGCCGAGCGGCTTGGTGAGAATGAGGACATCTCCCGCTTGGACACCTGTATTTGTCCAAATCCGATCGGGATGCACAACGCCGGTCACACTGAGTCCGTATTTCGGAACCTCGTCATCGACGGAATGTCCTCCCGTCACAACCGCACCGCTTTCCAAAACTTTATCCGCGCCGCCCTTTAAAATCAAAACCAAATCATCCATTCCGAAGGAACACGGATAGCAAACAATATTGAGCGCGAGAAGCGGTGTCCCTCCCATGGCGTAGACATCGCTGAGCGCGTTACAAGCGGCGATTTGACCGAAGACATAGGGATCGTCATCCATGGGAGTGAAAAAATCCAGAGTATTGATGATAGCCAGTTCATCCGTCAATTGATACACCGCCGCATCGTCCGAGCCTTCAAAACCGACCAGGACTCTGTCATCATGCATTTTAGGTAGTTGTCGCAGAACCTGCGACAAGGTCTCAGGACCGATCTTCGCAGCTCAGCCGAATGCATTAGTCATTTCCGTCAGTCTTTTTTTCATGCTCACCTCCCATTATTTTGTGAAATTTCTTGAACCCGATGCCTTTCACATCCAGCAATTCCTCAAATGAACGAAATCCGCCCCTGCTTTCTCGCAATGTATAGATGGCGCGCGCGGTAATGTTCCCCACTCCGTAAAAAGTTTCCAATTCTTCGACACTCAAACGATTAAATTCTGTAATGGTATACCCTTTCCCGCTCTTATTGCCGTAGGCTCTACGATTATCAATACTTAATGAAGTTGTTAACTTTTTATCTATAAATTCTTTAGAATCATTCAAGGTTTCTTTTGTAAAATCTTCGTCACAATATACTTCTGTAACTTTCCCTGTTGGAAACATACAGTATTCTACTGTATTTAAGGGAATTTTACAAGCTTCGAGATTATTATTTTTATTTGAAAAACCAATAATTTCGTAGGAACTATGTGCTAGGCAATTATTAAATTTTTCTTTTATAATTCCGCCTCGATACAAAATCAGGACAGAAATCAGGATAATAAAATAAAAAACTCTAGACTTAAGCACTATAACATAAGTTATTTTAAGTAACTTTAATACATATTTTTCAAAATCAAATAGATTTAATTTACGTAATTTTTTTGTGTATTTGATTTTCATGCATGTAGTATACCATAATAATCAATTATTGTAAATATATGTAATTCTTACAATTTTATATGCGTCGGAATTTGCCTCCTAAATAAAATCAACCGGCTTCAATCTACAACAGAATCGAAGCCGGCTGGACACATCCGGTTTATTTTATATCATTTAATATCACGGCGGTGCACTCTAAATGGTGCGACCGATATCTTTCCGATACCTCATACCTTCAAAATGAACTTTTTTTACATTGGCATAGGCACTGTCGAGCGCTTCATCCAGACTGTCTCCCGAACCGAGGCATGCGAGAACTCTACCGCCTGTCGCCAACAACCTGCCCGCATGATCATGACTTGTTCCGCAATGCAGGATGTCTCCGCTTTCGCCGTGATTCGTCGAACGGCACGTACTGCATTCTTTTGTTTGTTCAGAAACGCGGTCTATGGAAATCTCGACCGGAACCGTCTTGGAGTACGGATACTCTCCCGCGGCGAGTATCACAACGGCGTGATACATGCCGGTCAAATGCAGGGACACCTGTGCAAGTCTTCCGTCGGCAGTTGCCTCCAGGATATTGTAAAGAGAACCTTTAATCCCGGGGAGCACCACCTCCGTTTCCGGGTCTCCGAAGCGTGTATTAAACTCCAGGACATATAGGTCGCCGTTCGGTTTGTACATCACGCCGACAAAAAGCACACCGCGAAAATCGATACCGGCGTCCTTGATTCCCGCCATAAAACGATCGGCTACATCCGTCTTAAAACGGCTTGCAACCGCTTCCGGCAAAATGGTGGGACCCGAAACGGCTCCCATTCCGCCCGTATTCGGACCCTTGTCCCCATCCAAAAGACGTTTGTGATCGCGCGCCGGTTGCATAGGCAAAATGGTGTTCCCGTCG
>JAUMXJ010000184.1 GCA_030529205.1 Bacillota bacterium
CCGTAAAGAAGTCCCCGTCACAAGTCGCACAGTATGAGACACCTTTTCCGGTGAATGCACCCTCTCCCGGACATCCGATTTTTCTAGGACTCGCACCGGATGCGATGATCACGGTCTTGCCCTCGTAAACGCTTCCGTCTGTGCAGTTCACAATCTTTGTCTTGCCTGTGAAATCAACCTTCTCGACATCCGCACGAACGATTTCACAACCGAATTCCCTAGCTTGCGCTTCCATTCTGTCGATCAGCGAAGGTCCCGACTCTTCGGGAGTTCCGCCCGGGTAGTTCGCAATCTCTGCGGTTGTTACAATCTGTCCGCCCAATTTCCCTTTTTCGAGGATTACAGCATCCATTTTTGCTCTTGCCGCATAAATACCCGCCGAAAGTCCGGCCGGGCCGCCCCCGATAATGACTACGTCATAAACCTTTGACATCTTGCCTCCTATATGAACATGCAATAACCATCGGGATTGGTCCCGATCATTATCATAAACTTTATAATCACACTAATTATACCTTCTATTCTCGAAATCAACAATATCTGTGCAGCCGGCTAAATAATTTTCTACATGATTATGCCGAAAATGCCAACAAGCCGATTTTTACCGCAGCTTCAATTGATTCGCCCTCTTTCAATTAAATCGCGGTCGATAAGTCTGAAATCTGCGAGCAATTTATCCGTAAAATGTCTCTCTCTGCGAAATTTCTCCGCCATCATGACGGCATCGCTGATCAAAATAAGAGAATCCCGATCCACGGTCTCCGACCGAGCCGCACTCACCACAATACTCTTGTACGGTGTCTCAAAAGGTTTCACACTGCCGGAAAGAGGATGTGTCATCAACCTATGACCCTTGTGCACCAAATCTCTGACCGCAAGAAGCACATCGCTGTACTCCAAGGTATCGAGATACCGCACTTCGAATCCGAGTCCGTCCTGTATAAAATCCGAATTGTTTGTCACCAGAATATCCTTCATCGCTTCCCCTTTCCGCACTGTCCGCATTTCGAAGGGACAGAATCATCCATAAAAAAAAGGATAAATAGCGCCCGCTATTTATCCCTGTTATCAACCTGAGAGTTTCTTGAAAATATTTTCAATTGCCCCGTCGGTGTCATCAGACTTTCCAGAGTTCTGTCAAATACCGATTCTTTTGCCTGAGATATTCATTGATAATTTGGGCGTTATCAACTTGTTCCTTCGGCGGCGCCCGTCGCGCACTCTCTCGGTATCATCAACCAGGTATCGAGTCGATTATAACCTAAAGCCCCTCTTTCGACAAGCCCAAGTTTGTAAAGGAAAATAAACATCCTCTACGGTGAGACGGGAAACACATGATCGAAAAAAAGACTCGATTCTTGCAATCGCCTTTCGTTTCCGATGACGAGAATATGATTCTCATTCAGCATCCGATCGAGTATTTCTCCGTATCGACGAAACTGATCCGGCCGCACGCCTTGCACACTTTTTGAGCCTTCTCGATATCTGCTGTTTGTAATTTTATAGACATGACGATAGCAAATCTGATGTGCCACCTGCTCCGGCGTCATCGGATACTCTTTAAAATATCCGATTTTAATCTGATCCAACTCGTCTTCCGTCAGCTCCAGATGAGTCAAAAAATCTCCGCTCCGCGGAAAACCTCAATGGTCTCGGCAATATTCGGATCCCTATACGAGTAAAAGAGGAAATTTCCGGAGCTGTCGGTATGAACGAAAGCTCCGTACGCCCCTCTCTTTTGCCTGAGCTGCGGATACAGATACAGTCGATTGAGCACATACGGCAGCAACCAGGCGGCCGAATCCGTTTCTTTATCGGAAGCCTCCAACAGATTGCCCCCCATAATTACAAAGTTGACATCGCCGCTTATCGGCACCGCTTCGTTACGCTTTTCTCCGGTGCGAACGTACTGTCCGTTCGGATGAAAATCCTGAGGCAAGGTGCTCACAAATTCGACAATATGATGACGCGCTTCCTGCAAGTCCGCTTCTTCAGAACAAATCCCCACCAACAGGCTCTTCTGATTGAATATCGTCCCGGCAATTTCTCGAAGCTCCGCACGAACACGATCGGGATTCTCCATAAAATGCTGCTCCAAATCCTGCAAAAACCTCAAGTAATCAAATCCGGTCAACAAATCCGCATATTTGTATATAGGTGAAAAATATGATTTCGCACGCATCAAGCCGAGTTCGAGTCCTTCCGTTTGAAACTCATGTTCCATTTGAATAATACTTTTTGGACCCTCCCAGCACAGCGTGTTCGATGATATGTGCCACACCCTTGTCGTCCCTCGGCTTGGTTTTGAAGTTCACCGCGAAGACTTTAAAGGGATCGTCGTTTTTAATCCAGATCAGTTCCGCACCCGTCTTTTCATGTCGATAGACGAACAATGTCGATCGAATGTCCGCCACTTCCTCCTCGGATACCAGCTTGAAACCGTGACCTTCGACTTCTCCTTGAGAAGAAGATTCTCTTTGAGGATTTGAGCTGCATCCGATTCCCAAAATCATGATCGCCAAAAGTAACAACGCGATGACTTTCCTTCTCATTTTACCTCCTTTAATGAGTTGAACCGATTATTTTAATGATGCGGCATTTCAAACATTTCCGGGAAATAATACATGGAGATGGGAGAGGCGATGAACAACACCAGATCATACGCCC
>JAUMXJ010000185.1:0-323 GCA_030529205.1 Bacillota bacterium
GCTGCGAAGGAAATCATTGAATTTAAAAATACAGTAATGACGCAGGCGTAGCAACTACTCAAATTTACAAAGTAGATACACAAAATAATTTGAAATTTCAATGTAAGTATGCTAGCGTATGCGCATGGAGGAAGTATGAATAAAATTAAATTTGTTGACACGACCATTCGCGATGGCAACCAATCGTTGATGGCGACAAGGATGCGTACGGAAGAAATGCTCCCTATCCTCGAAAAAGTGGACCGAGTAGGTCTGCATGCGATTGAATGCTGGGGAGGAGCTACCTACGACGCTTGTATCCGTTTCCTCGGTGAAGACCCGTG
>JAUMXJ010000185.1:333-2648 GCA_030529205.1 Bacillota bacterium
AGAGAAATCAAAAAGCGCATGCCGAACACGAAACTTCAGATGCTTCTCAGAGGACAGAACCTTCTCGGGTATCGACATTACGCCGATGACATTGTCGATAAATTTGTTGAAAAATCTGTCGAAAACGGAATCGATATCATCCGTATTTTTGATGCACTCAACGACGTCAGAAATGTCAAGCGCGCCTGCGACGCTACAAAGAGAAGCGGAGCGCATGCACAGATGGCGATTTGCTATACCATCAGTAAAGTACATACAATCGAATACTATGTGGAACTTGCAAAGAGAATGCAGGAATTCGGTGCCGATTCGATTGCAATCAAAGACATGTCGGGTATTTTGAAACCTGATGTCGGCAGAAGGCTGGTAAAAGCGATTAAAGCCGCTGTCAATCTTCCTCTGGAAATTCACTCTCACTGCACGGGCGGCCTGGCTCCGCTCACTTATATGGCATGTATAGAAGCGGGTGCGGATATTGTAGACACGGGGTTCTCTCCTTTTGCGGGCGGATCGGCGCAACCTCCGCTCGAATCGATGCTCATGGCATTGGAAGGCAATGATCGTCGACCTGACTTCAATATGGATCTCATCGATGAAATCGCGGAGTACTTCAAACCGATTCGCGACAAGTATATCGCAGAGGGGCAGATTTCTTCCAAGGCGCTTTGTGTGGAGCCGAATATCGTCAAGTACCAGCTTCCGGGCGGAATGCTTTCGAACCTCGTCTCGCAACTTAAAATGCAGAATGCGGAGCACAGATACGAGGAAGTTCTGAAGGAAATTCCTCGCGTGCGTGAAGACATCGGATTCCCTCCGCTCGTAACTCCGCTCAGCCAAATGACCGGTGTACAGGCGGTGTTTAATGTCCTCGCCGGCGAACGCTACAAGCTGATTCCGACAGAAGTGAAAAAACTGGTTGCAGGAGAATACGGTGCGACTCCGGTGGAAATCAGTCAGGAGATCGTCGACAAAATCATTCCGGGCAGAGACAGAATCACCTGCAGACCTGCGGACTTGCTTGAGAATGAGTTCGAAAAACTCAAGGAAGAGCTGGGAAGTCTGGCAAAATCGGACGAAGATGTCCTCAGTTACGCACTCTTCCCTGAAGTCGCGAAAACCTACCTCGAAAAGAAATACTCGTAACCAACCTCATCAATAAAACGAATATCCGCTCACTGCTTACGACCGATACTCGGGTGCTCTGCAGCTGGCGGATATTTTTATTTTTATTTTCTTACTTCATCAAAAGATTTCCGAGAGAAGTATACGAGTAGAGGAACAGTACATCGTCCGCCTTCTCGAACCCCAAATTTGGAATCAGAGAAGAATTCATATAACGCAAATCCAGAAGATATATTTGTTCATATCCGGAAATGAGGTACGGGATCAGGGAGGAAGCGAAGGAATCCCGAAAAACCACCAGGGTTCGATTGTTGTCCTGATGCGGATTCACGATACGAATCGCCGCCTCGGGACCGCCGAGGAATACGGAGTACGCATCGACATCTCCAAGTCTGTCCGCATCATACACCGGTATGCTGCGCACGGTATCTCCATCGCCCAGCACGACGACCTCCGCGTCCGTTGTGGAATCGTTCTCCGCGACAATCAGACGATCCGGTCGTTCCGCTCGCGCACTCTGTCCGGTATACGCACCCTTCAGCTCTCCGATATCATGCAATCGATACGAGGATAAGGCATCGATCGACACATTCATTGCTTCTGCAATTTTGGTCGCGGTGTCGTAAATCGACTCCTGTTTCCAATGTAAGTCTGTCCGGTAATAATCGTTCAGATTCAAAGAAAGCGGGATTTTCGTAAAATTTGAAGAGAGGATATTTCCGATGCTTTCGTCGAATCCTGTATAATCCATTTTCGGCGCGTATCCGAAGTAGTTTTTATCGGGAATCACCGCATAATACAGAGAAGTACCCACCGGCATATTTTGTGCGATGCGATTCCAAACAATCAGATTTTTTTTGAGAATGGACTCCTTGTAGACCTCTTCGCGTTTGATCAGTGTACCGTCCAACTCATAGATTCCGTGATTCTCCTTTTTCAGAAGGACGCCGTAGCGAAACATTGCTTTTACATGTCTTGCGGACTCTCTCCAAAGGAACTGGTCGTTGGTGTATGTCTCAAATTTGTCGAAATACCCCCCTCCCAAAACGGAATCCACGGAAAAATCAGGCAACTGCGCGAGTCGTCTCCTCTCGGAATCCGAAACCTCGGTCGGGTTTTTCAAAAAATACCCGAGCATAACGACCAACAGAATCGTCAAAAACCCGACGACCGTCAAAATATCGTGTACTCTT
>JAUMXJ010000186.1 GCA_030529205.1 Bacillota bacterium
CGGTTCATCCAGAATAATAAACGGAGAATTTTTGTAGAGCGCCCTTGCAATGGCGATTTTCTGCGATTCTCCTCCCGAAAACTCTACCCCTTCGTCATCCAAAGTCTTATTACAGTAGGTATCCGTTCCCTTCGGAAGCTTCTTGAGCCGTTCCCCGAACCCGACTCGTTCCAACACATCTTTTACCGCGTCCTTGTCGTAATTCTCCGCCATGGCGATATTGTCTCCGAGAGTAAATGAAAAAATCTGATAATCCTGAAACACGACGGAGAAGATATCGAGGTATTCTCTGTAGTTGTACTTGCGGATATTGATGCCGTTGAGCAAAATCTCGCCCTCATCCGGGTCGTACAGTCTGCAAAGCAGTTTGATGAATGTGGTCTTCCCGCTTCCGTTCATCCCGACAACAGCCAGCTTGCTGCCGCAATGAAACTTAATGCTGACATTTCGGAGCGCATAGTCTTCCGTGCCGGGGTATTTGAACGAGACATTGCGAAATTCAATTTCATAGTTTGAATCGGTCCGTTTTTCGGTGGTAAGACTTCCCTGATACATCTTGTTGGGAATATCGAGAAAACGAAACGCCAGGTCGATGAACTCGCCATTGTGCCGGATCAGAGTCAGAGACTTAAGAAGCTCCTGCAATCCGATAAAGAGAGCCGTGGTCGCGCCGATGTACTGCGTCACTTCGCCGA
Source organism: Bacillota bacterium (assembly GCA_030529205.1). GTDB lineage: Bacteria > Bacillota > Clostridia > Peptostreptococcales > Acidaminobacteraceae > JAUMXJ01. The sequence continues at coordinate 696 of JAUMXJ010000186.1, forward strand.
TGCCGAAGGCGCCGGCATAAGCCTTGAGACAGGTATAAGTGTAGATGACGGCGAGCAGTGCAACCGACATCATCTCGGAAAGTGCGGCGAACATGCCCATCGGACCTTTGGCGTAATTTGCAATTTTCGAGTCGACTCCGAAGGCATCTTCCTTGCCGATATAGTACTTACAAAAGTCGTGTTGCTCATACATGCGAATGTCCAGGGCGCGAGCCGGTCGAGTACCCATGAAGCCGAAAAACCCGAAGTAGCGATTGCCCATGGTTCCGATTTCATTGTATTTTGTCCAGTAAGATTCCGCCTGTCCGTAGAGATAAGGGGAGAGAAAAGTGAACATCAGCATACCGAGAATCACTCCGATGACAATCAGCGGTTGATCGAGAAAGTCAAATTCCGAACCGGCAGGAACCACCGTCGTAAACAGAGTAACCGAGAGCACCACGCCGCCGAGCACCTGAAACACCGCACCTAGAAGAGCCTCCAGGTTCTGATAGGACATGTACATTCCGAATCCCAGGAAATTCTCGTTTTGCTCGATGCGCGTGAGCAGATCATAGGTCTCCTGGCTGTCGATATCGACATAATCGAGAGAAAGCCGCTTCTCCATAAAAAGGACCGATTTTTTCACGACCAGCAAGTCGTTAGAATAGTTCTTCCATACATGCATCACCGCTCCGACCAGTTTCAGGACGGCCGTCGTGCCGAGAATCAGCGCGACATACATCATCAGCGCATGAAAATTTCTTCTCGTCACCAGCTCGTTGACGAGGAGCGCCGTCAGATAAATCGTCACATAGGGGCTGACAGCGGAAAAAAACGAGCTGAGAATCAGAGAATAAAACGCCTCACGACAGATGCGATAGTACAGCCTGAGATTGCGAAAAAACAATTGTAAGCTCCGGGCAATGCCGACTCCGCGTCTTGCTTTTTCGGATTGTTTGTCTTCATGTTTCCTACTCATCTTCCCCTCCTTTCACAAACTCCGGATGATCTTCCTGATAGTAACGACTTTGCACCTCAAAGAGTTCGGCATAACCGCCGCCCAGCTTCATCAGCGATTCATGTGTGCCTTCCTCCGCGATTTTGCCGTCTTTCATAAATAAGACGCGATCGCAGAACCTCGTGGATGCGAGTCGGTGCGAGATAAAAATGGAAGTCCTGCCGTGCGTCATCTCACCGTACTTCATGTAGATCTGATGTTCTGCAATGGGGTCGAGCGCGGCGGTCGGCTCGTCCAGGACGATAATAGCGCCGTCTTTGTAAAGCGCACGAGCGAGCATCATCCTTTGCTTCTGACCGCCGGAGAGTTCCACCCCGTCATCGTAGACTTCACGTCCGATCTTCGCGCTCAGCCCTCCGATTTCCTCGACTTTCTTCATCAAATCGGCCTTTTCCAGGCATGAGACGATTTGCTCCCGATCCCGTTCGGTGATGAATTCCTCCGGCTTCTGACAAATATTTTCCTCCACACTGGCTTCCAAGACGGAGAATTGTTGAAATACCGCCGAGAAGAGACGATAGTACGACTCGCGGTTATAAGTCCGAATGTCGGTTCCGTTGAGAAGAACCCTGCCCTCCGTCGGATCCAAAAATCCGCATGCGAGTTTGACGAGTGTCGTCTTCCCGGCACCGTTCAGTCCCACGACGGCGAGTTTTTCCCCCGCCCTGACAGTCAGATTGATCTCCGACAATGTGCTTTCATTGGACTCCGGATAGACAAATCCGACATTCTCGAAGCGAATTTCATATGATTTGGAGAGATCCTTCCCGATCGGCTCACCTTTTTGCAGATTGAAAGGTTCCGGCCACTCGAGAAATTTCCGGATTCGATTGAGATCCAGGCTCATTTTTCGAAGTTCTCCGAATTGATCCAGAAGCCCCTTCGTCCATTGCGTAAACCCGGTGAGCGAGGCGAAATACAAGAGAAATTGAGATGCCGGAAGTCCAT
>JAUMXJ010000187.1 GCA_030529205.1 Bacillota bacterium
GCAGCTTACCGAAATGCAGAGAATTGAAGAGATGGTCGATCCGGGCACTTGGAGACCGCTCAACTCTATTTTCATCCCGGGCGACAATGACGGTGGTACCACTGCCGTAATCAACGGCCTCGGAAGAATCGAAGGAAAATGGGCGGTGATTGTCGCATCCGACAATAAGAAACTTGCCGGCGCATGGATTCCGGGGCAGGCGGAAAACCTGATTCGCGCTTCCGACGCGGCAAAGATTTTGGGCATTCCGCTCGTATATGTCCTGAACTGCAGCGGTGTAAAGTTTGACGTGCAGGAACAGGTATATCCGAACAGAAGGGGCGGCGGTACGCCATTCTACCGCAATGCGGAGCTGGCACAGCTGGGAATTCCGGTTATCGTGGGAATCTACGGAACGAACCCTGCCGGCGGCGGATACCACAGTATTTCTCCGGTTGTGCTCGTCGCACATCAGGACGCGAATATGGCGGTCGGCGGAGCGGGAATCATGGGCGGTATGAATCCGAAGGGCGTGATCGACCTCGAGGGTGCGGAGGCGATTATCGCCGCGAATACCACCGGTGCGAAAGTTCCTCCTCCGGGTGCGGTTCCGGTTCACTACGAGACAACCGGATTCTTCAGAGAAGTGTATGAGGACGATCTCGGTGTCATCGACGGCATCAAGAAGTATATGAGTTATATTCCGAGCTACGATCTCGAGTTCTTCAGAGTGGATGAGCCGACTGAACCGCTTTATCCGATTGAAGACCTCTACTCGATTGTGCCGCAGAACAAGAAGAGATCGTACGATATGTATGATGTCATCTCCAGACTTTTCGACAATTCCGAGTTTATGGAGTATAAGAAAGGCTACGGTCCCGAGATGATCGTCGGACTGGCGAAGCTCAACGGCCTCCTCGTCGGTGTCATCGCCAATGCGCAGGGGATTCTGATGAATTATCCTGAATACAAGCAGGGCGCCGTAGGTATGGGCGGAAAGCTCTACAGACAGGGACTGATTAAGATGAACGAGTTCGTATCTCTCTGTTCCCGAGACAGAGTTCCTCTCGTCTGGATTCAGGATACTACCGGTATTGATGTCGGCGACGATGCGGAAAAGGCGGAGCTTCTCGGCCTCGGACAATCTCTCATCTACTCCATCCAGAACTCGCACATTCCGCAGATTGAAATTACCCTCAGAAAGGGTACCGCTGCCGCACACTATGTCCTTGGAGGACCGCAGGGAAATGATACCAATGCATTCTCGCTGGGTACGGCTGCAACGGAAATCAATGTTATGAACGGAGAAACCGCTGCGGTTGCAATGTACTCGAGAAGACTGATCAAGGATAAGAAGAGCGGAAAAGATCTTCAGCCGATTATCGACAGCATGAACGAATTGATTGCAGAGTACCAGACCAAGTCGGAGCCGCTGTTCTGTGCGAAGCACGGATTTGTGGATGAAATTGTCGAGATGGTCGGACTTCGCGATTATATCACCGCTTTTGCGGAGGCGGCGTATCAGAACCCGAGATCGATCTGTGCGTTCCATCAAATGCTCACACCGCGTGTGATGAGAGATTTTGACAATCTTTACGGTGTAAAATAGTTTTTTGAACTCGGCAGGGATTTCCCTGCCGAGGATTTCGTTTTGTAATGCATTTTTTGATGATTGAAAAATGAGCGCGGGATTCCGCATTTTTTAATCATCAAGATTTTTATTTCTGACGAAATTCGTGTAAAATAACAAGTAAAGGGGAAATATATGAGTATTTATACTCTGGGGATTGATATTGGATCCACCGCTTCCAAGGGATTGATTTTGAAGGATGGAGAGGATATCGTATCCACTGCGGTGGTAAGTGTCGGCGCCGGAACTTCCGGCCCGGGCAAGGTGCTTGCGGAGGTATTGGACAAGGCAAATCTGAAACGGGAAGATCTTGCGTTTGTCATGGCGACGGGGTACGGAAGAAATACGTTTGAAGCGGCAAATGCACAAATGTCCGAACTCTCCTGTCATGCAAAGGGGGCACATTTTCTGTTCCCGAGGGTGAGGACAATCATCGATATAGGCGGGCAGGATTCAAAGGCGCTCAAGATTGCGGACAACGGAATGCTTGAGAGTTTTGTCATGAATGATAAATGTGCCGCGGGTACGGGAAGGTTTTTGGATGTTATCGCCAAGGTGCTGGAAGTTGATATCAACGATTTGGAAAAATTTGATAAGCTTTCCACACAGGAAGTCATTATCAGCTCGACATGTACGGTGTTTGCGGAGTCTGAGGTCATTTCACAACTTGCGAAAGGCACGAAGAGGGAAGATATCATCAAGGGAATCCACAAGAGTATCGCGAGTCGGGTAGGAAGTCTTGCAAAGCGCGTGGGTATTCGCGATGAAGTGATTATGACGGGCGGAGTGGCGCTCAATGAGGGAATGGTCAAGGCACTGTCGGAAAACATCGGCTTCGAAATCCATACGAGCGAGTATTGTCAGCTCAACGGTGCGCTCGGAGCGGCGGTGTTTGCTTATCAGAAGGTGTCGCGAAACTAGGAACGCGACGGTATCGCGCGAGGTTTGAAACCGTATGGCGGCAGACCGACCGTGCGGCGGTAATGCGCGAGAGTAACGCGCG
>JAUMXJ010000188.1 GCA_030529205.1 Bacillota bacterium
GAGACCTATGAAGAAATCCTTTACCCTTGCCGGGATTTCTCGCAGGTCTCTATACATTTGTCCGGAAAAGGCGGTTTTGTCACAACTGATGCCGATTGTTTCCGAACCGAAGCAGCGTGCCAGAAAGACCGCTCTTTCCAAATGATAGTTTTGTGATACGAGAATGTATCGCTTCAAGCCGAACACATGGAGGGCGCGATAAACCGTTCGATGGGTATTGAGTCCGAGATCGTCACGTATCATTGCGGAAGAGGGAATCCCCTGCTCGAGAAGGTAGTTTCTCATCACCGACACTTCGTCGTAGCGAGGTAGATCCAGGCTGTCTCCCGAGAGGATGATTTTGTCGGAAAAGCCGTTTTGATAGAGTGTGATTCCGGTGTCCAGGCGTTCTGCCAAAAGAGGAGAGGGTCTTCCGTTGCGAATTCCCGCTCCCAGAATCACAATGGCATCATATGTTTGATGATGCGGCGATTTCAGAGCTTCTTCTTCGCTGATTAAAAATGATTTTGCCGTGAGAATGACGGATGCATTGATGATGACAACGAGAAGAACTAGTGATAGAATAATGAATAACGTCATTTTAATCGCTTTTCTCATGCACCTATTTTAACATATATTGAAATAATTCAGGAGGGAGATATGAAGACTTTGTTTACAGGCATTCAGCCTACAAATGATCTGACCGTCGGAAATTACCTGTCACTCAAGAATTTTCTGAAAAAGCAGGATGATCTGAAATCTCTGTTTTGTGTGGTGAATTTGCACGCCATCACATTGAATCATGATCCGCAGACATTGAGAGAAAAGGTGGATCGTCTGTTTGCGCTGTACATGGCTGCGGGAGTGGACATCGAAAAGTCCATATTATTTGTTCAGTCGGATGTGCCGGAACATACGGAGCTTTCATGGCTTCTCACTTGTAATTCATACATGGGCGAATTGAATCGCATGACGCAGTTTAAAGACAAGACCGCAAAGATCAACAAGGGCGATCAGGTCAGCATTCCGACGGGAATTTATATGTATCCGATCCTTATGGCTGCGGATATTCTCCTGTACGATACCCATTACGTTCCGGTCGGAGCGGATCAGAAGCAACATGTGGAATTGGCGAGGAATATTGCGGAGCGTTTTAATCATAAATACGGGGAGATTTTTGTCGTTCCGGAACCTGTGATCGCAAAGGTGGACGAAGGATCCAAAATACTTGCGCTCGACGACCCGAGTAAGAAGATGAGCAAATCGAATGAGAACAAATTCTCGAAAATCGGGGTCAATTATACCGCCGATGAAATTAAGGCGTCGATATCCAAAGCGGTCACGGATTCGGACGGGGTTGTGCGCTATGCACCGGAGGAAAAACCGGGGGTTTCGAATCTTATGGTCATCTACTCGAAATTCAGCGGTCTGAACATTTCGGAGGTGGAGAAGAAGTTTCAGGGCGTGGGGTACGGCGTATTCAAGAAAGAGCTGACCGCCGTCATTGCGGACGAGCTGGGAGAACTGCAGAAGAAGGTCAACAAAATCATCGCATCGGGAGAAATCTCTCGTTTGAGAGCGGGCGGCGCGGCTGCAGCGAGGGAGATTGCGGTTCCCGTACTCGAGCGCGCGAAGCGTGCAATGGGGATTTTATAAGCCGCGTCCATATTCGCGTCCATATCCGCATTAATCAAATATGGCGTCCATCAGGACTTCGATGTCCGTCCTGTTGTCGCGCTCGGTAAGGCCGTCTTTGACTTTCAGGACATAGTCCGTAATGATCCCGTCGACATCGGAACGCAGAAACCTGGATATGGAATCTCGCTTATTGACGGTCCAAACGACGGCTTTTTTCCCGGCATCATGGATGATGTCGAGATTTTTGTCCGTGGCCTCGCGCTCCTCCATAATGAGTATATCTGCTACCAATGTTTTCAAGTTCCCGATGGAGAAAAAGTAAAGATAGCCGGTTGTGATTTCGGGATATCGATTTTCCGTATAGACAATCAAGGCGTAGTCGAGAGAAAGAATGGCGGTTTCCGCCACCATGTCTTTCTCTTTTATCATTTTGACGACATCGTCCACCATGGCGGTGTCCGCGGTTTCTCCCTTGAGTTCGATATAGAGCTTGATTCTCCCCTTGGCGTGATCGAGACATTCTTCAAGTGTCGCCACTTTTTGGGAAGGACGTCCGGTGTCGAAGAGGTCTTTGACTTCCAAAGCTCGGATTTCGTCGAGATTCATTTCCGATGCTTTCTTGGAAACACCGGAAAGGCGCGAGAATGTAGTGTCGTGGTGAATGATGTAGATTCCGTCTTTGCTGCGTTGAACGTCTATTTCGCTTCCGTGAGCACCCGCCGCAATCGCCGCGTCCAATCCGGCAATCGTATTTTCCGCCCCGAGATCTCCGCCTCCGCGGTGGGCGATGATGTCCTTGTCCGCGTGCTGCATAAACATTTCGTCAAAAAACAGACCGATCAATAAGGACGCAAGTGCGTTAAAGACGGTTACAAGCAGGACAAATACGGTTAGCGCAATGCTTGCCGCCAAACGCCTTTTGCCTTTTCCGTATGTCTTCTTCGGAGTATCAAATGTCTCGGAAAAGTGAATGGAGAT
>JAUMXJ010000189.1 GCA_030529205.1 Bacillota bacterium
ACAAAGTTCTTTTTTGAGAAAATCAATGCGGCAGGAATTGCGACACATTATGTGGATGCCGATATCGCGAATCGTACGATGACCGTACTTCCGGCTACCGTTTTCGGGGAAGGCGTTGAAGTGATCTGCAGATATCGTGCGGTCGGAAGTTTTCTGAGACGTTACGGAAAGTATATTGAAGAAGCGGCTTCTTTGGATGCCTATGTGGAAGTGACCTTGAAAGATGACGACAGAAACGATCCGCTGATTACGGATGAAGCGCTGGATATGCTGGGAATCATGACGAAAAAAGAATATGAGATATTGTCCGATATGACCAGAAAGATTGCGGGAATCGTAAAAGAGGAATTGTCGAAGAAAGGATTGGAACTGTACGATATCAAATTTGAATTTGGAAGAGTCGGAGAAGACAGACATATTGCTCTGATTGATGAGATCTCAGGCGGCAATATGAGAGCATATCAGGACGGCAAGTATGTAGAACCCCTGGCGTTGGAGAAAATGATGCTGCAGGACTAAACAAACCTGTCATTGGGGGGTAAAGTATGAAAACTAAAATGATTGCCTTATCGATAGCCGTTATTTTCGCTTTGATTGGCTGTATGCCGACACCTTCTTTGAATAGGATCAGTATGGGGATGGTTGCCGATGTCGGAGGAATTAAAGATCAATCCTTTAATCAAAGCGCATGGGAAGGTTTGCAGAAAGCGGGCGCAGAGTTTCAGATGGATATTTCCTATGTCGAGGCAAAAAAAGAGTCGGATTATCAAAAAAACATTCAGAGTCTCATCGATAGCGACCAGGATTTGATTTGGGGAATCGGTTTCAAAATGCAGGAAGATATCAGGCAGGCAGCGATAGACAATCCGAACAGAAGTTTTGCGTTGATTGACCATGATTATGGCGAAGATTCGGTCGATAATTTGTTGGGGGTTGTCTTTAAAGCGGAGGAAGCTTCTTATTTGATGGGAGTCATTGCGGCGAAGATGACGAAGACGAAAAAGGTCGGTTTCGTCGGCGGGATGGATGTACCGGCGATTCATCGGTTTTTGTTCGGTTTTTTGAAAGGGATCGAAGATACCGATTGCGCGGTCGAGCTTCGGATTGATTATACGGATGCTTTCGATTCCCCTGAAAAAGGCAAGGAAAGCGCTCATAAACTGTATCGTGAAGGTGTGGATCTGATTTTCCATGCGGCAGGCGATACGGGAAACGGTGTGATCGAAGCGGCAAAAGAAAGCGATAAAATGGTCATCGGAGTAGATAAAGACCAATACGCACTCGCACCGGATCATGTGATCAGTTCGGCAGTCAAACGCATTGATTTGGCAATGTATGAAGTGGCAAAAGAATTGGGACAGGGAAATTTCGAAGGCGGCAGGACTTTGATACTGGGGCTCAAGGAGTCCGGGGTAGATATTGCACAAAGTACGAGCAAACATGTTCCGGCTGATGTTTTACAATATGTGCAGGAACGGCGGCAGCAGATCATCGACGGTGAGATCAAAGTACCGGCTTCGGAAGAAGAGTATCGGAATGCGAAAAACTGATTTATCCTAAAATACTATGGCTTTTATCGGTGGTTTGTATTATGATATAGGTGAGGAATATATTGAAATAAGGGCATCATTTTACATTTTAACTTAGTTTTTTAGAATAAGAGGGAGGCAGGAAATGAACAAGATTGTATCTTTAGAAACAGTGTCCGATCTTTTCAAGGACGGTATGACGCTGATGATCGGAGGATTTCTCGGAACAGGAACGCCTGAGATTCTGATTGACGAGTTGGTGCGAAAAAACATCAAAGACCTTACCATTATCGCAAATGACACTTCTTTTGTGGATAAAGGGATCGGCAGACTGGTTGCGAACAAGCAGGTGAAAAAAGTGATCGCATCGCATATCGGAACCAATCCGGAAACCGGTCGTCAGATGAGTGAGAACGAGATGGAAGTGGAATTGTCTCCGCAAGGAACGCTTGCAGAGCGCGTACGATGCGGCGGCAACGGCTTGGGCGGATTTTTGACACCGACAGGAATCGGTACACCGGTTGAAGAAGGCAAACAAAAGATGGAAGTTAACGGACAGACTTATTTGCTCGAACTTCCTCTTCGAGCGGATATGGCATTGCTTCTGGGTCATCGTGTAGATAAAAAAGGAAACATCACATATAATAAAGCAGCGAGAAACTTTAATCCGCTCATGGCAATGGCAGCCGATACGGTGGTTGTTGTGGCTGAAAATTTGGTGGAAATCGGAGAAATTGATCCGGATCATGTGGTTACTCCGGGCGTTGTAGTAGACTATATCGTGAAAGGAGAGTAATCATGTCAAGAGAATTTATCGTAAAGCGGGTAGCGAAGGAACTGAAAGACGGAGATGTAGTGAACTTAGGGATCGGAATGCCGACCATGGTGGCAAACTATGTGGATAAATCGCTTGATATCACTTTCCAATCCGAGAACGGATTTTTAGGACTGGGTCCTGCACCGGAAGAAGGAAAAGAAATCAAAGATTTAGTAAACGCAGGCGGACAGGCGGTGACGATTCTTCCGGGTGGAATGTTCTTTGACTCTGCGACTTCCTTTAATA
>JAUMXJ010000190.1 GCA_030529205.1 Bacillota bacterium
CTTGAAAATCCGCATCCGGATCATCCAAACAGATCAGTCCTTCAGCTTCCACCAAATCAGCGCCCAAGTCGTTCATTTCAGCGGTCCATGTTCTCATCCATTCGCCGTCTGCCCAGTTGTAAGAGCCGAAGAGCAGGATTTTCTTGCCGTTACAGAACTCTTTTACGGAATCCATGTATGGCGCAAATTCGTATTCTTCAAGTTCTTCCGCACCCATCGCAGGGCAACCCAACGCAACCGCATCCGCTCCTGTGAAATCTTCAACCGTCGCATCGCTTACGAAAAGCAACTTCACATCCGCACCCGCAGCTTCCGCACCTTCGACGATGTGCTTTGCCATGATCTCTGTATTTCCTGTACCGGTCCAGTAAATTACACTTACTTTCATATCAAACCTCCAGATATTTCTCATTACATTTCGACCTCTTTATTATAACAAGCCACCGATTAAAGTCAAGTTATTTGATAGAGTTTATTGTTAATTTTATGTAATATGATGCCTGTACTCCTTGAAAACAAAAGAGAGCGGCATTGCCACTCCCTTTTTCTCAAATACTATTTCTGATTGATCGGCAGTACGAAATCGGCGCTGTGAACTTTTCCTTTCTCGTCATACTGTTTGAACGTCAGTGTTACCGTTTCCACCTCTTTGTTGTCCACAGCAAAGCACCAAGTGACATCTTCCTTCTTTTCTCCCTTACGTATATGGGTAGGAAATACGAAGTTGCCGTATTTATCTTGGATATGGTGAGGATAGGATTCCATCGTCTTTCCGTCGGATGTTTTTACTTCTCTTTCCGGGACCAGATAGACTTCTTTATCACTTAAATTTTCATAGCTATAAGAGATATAAGCGACTTCATTCGGCTGTTTCTGTACAGCTTTGTTTCTCTGATCGGTAAATTTCGCATAATGAACGGTCAACTTCCATTTACCCGGAACTTCCCAAACCTCACCCGGCTTGAAATAGGTTTCTTTGCCGATCGGCTTGTCATCTAAAATCACTGTCTTTGTCGGGCCGTCATAATCTACAAACAATCCCAAGCTTTGAGAGATCGCTCTTACCGGAAGATAGGTCGTTCCCTCGTAAAGAAGCGGATACACCTGCTTTCCGTTTACATCTCGAAGTTCAAGAATCTCGCCTTTGAGCTTGACCGAAATCTCCGGACTCAACATCACCTCAATCTTGCTCGCCGCATGAATCCCGACCATCAAGATCAACGCACACAAAAAACCTGCAAAAAACTTTTTCATATCTACCTCCTACAGTCTCTTCCATATAGAACAACACGATATCACAAATTCGCTTTTCAATTTCGATATCTGATTACTTATACTTTCAACCCCGGTGATTCAATACTACTTCTGATTTCATGCAAGACGGAATTTTGCACCGCTCGCGGATTTCAAACCGATTTGATCTCTTACTTTTAATATGCTTTGCCCATGATGACCATGTATTTTGCAGGCTCTCCGGTGAAAGAACATTTATCCGAAAGTTTGACCTGCTCAAACGGAATGCAACGAATGGTTACGCCCGTCTCCGCTTTGATCTTCGCTTCCACTTCGGGATCTCCGTTCCACATCGCTCTGCAAAAGCCGGGTCTTGTCGCCATTCTCTCTTTAAACTCCTCATAGGTTGTAAAATCGAAGGTCTCTTCTTCTCTTTTTTGGAGCGCTTTCTCATAGAGATTTTGCTGAATCTTTTCAAGCAGATCTACGACCGCATTTTCAATGTTGTCAAGTGCGTACACTTCTTTTTCCAAAGTATCTCTTCTGGAAATCATGCACTGATTTTGTGCCAGATCTCTAGGCCCCAATTCAATTCTGACCGGAACTCCCTTCATCTCGTACTCGTTGAACTTCCAACCCGGTGAATTTTCCGCACTGTCATCCAAAAGCACCCTGACGCCCTTTGCCTTGAGCCTGTCGTAAAGCTCGTTGCAGGCAGCCAGTACGCCCTCTTTCTGCTGCATAATCGGCACGATGACCACCTGATTCGGCGCAATTCTCGGAGGCAATACCAATCCTCTGTTATCGCCGTGCGTCATAATCAGTGCGCCGATCAGTCTCGTCGACACGCCCCATGACGTGTGATACGGATTTTGCAGGCTGCCGTTTCTGTCCAAATACGTGATGTCGAACGCTTTGGTAAAGTGCTGCGCAAGGTTGTGAGACGTTCCCGCCTGCAACGCCTTGCCGTCTTTCATCATCGCCTCCAGGGTATAGGTCGCATGAGCGCCCGCGAATTTCTCGCTCTCACTCTTTCTCCCCGTCACCACCGGAATGGCGAGCAGATGGTTGATCATCTCCTCATAAGTCTTTAATTGTTGGATGGTCTCCGCTTGCGCTTCCTCTTCGGTTTCATGAAGGGTATGACCCTCTTGCCAAAGGAATTCCGACGTTCTCAAAAACGGTCTGGTCTCCTTCTCCCATCTTACCACCGAACACCACTGATTGTAAAGA
>JAUMXJ010000191.1 GCA_030529205.1 Bacillota bacterium
CGGTTCCAATTTCTCCACTGAATGTTCATACTGAGCGCGGCACCGATTCCGCCCGCGCCGATCATGCCGAGGATGGTGGAGTTTCGGATATTGGATTCCATACGATAGAGGAGCAGGCTGAAAAAGCTCGCCCTGCTCTCCGGGAAAATCCCTCGTCTGTAGATTTGGAGATTGCTCGCCCCTGTCGCCTTGAGGCTCTCGATGATGCCTGTCGGGAGGGATTCGACGGCCTCGGTGTACAGTTTGTTCATCACCCCCGCCGTATAAATCGTCAGGGCGAGCGCACCGGCATATGGACCCGGGCCAACCCCGCGAAAAAAGATGATGGCGGAGATGATCGGCGGAAAGGTGCGCAGAATATTGGTGAACGCCTTAAAGAACCATGTGAAACCCTTGTGCGGAGAAATATTGGATGCCGTGAGGGCAACCGTTCCGTATGCGATACAGCCGCCCATGATTGTTGCAAAGACGGCGATGGCAAGGCTTTCGGAGAGTCCCTGTCGGAGTTTGTACACGTAGCTGAAATCGGGTGTAAGGAGATTCTTGAGAATGTATCCGCCCTGTTTCATTCCGTGCAGGAAACGTTCTCCCGTCACCTGTAGGGTGGAGAAGAGCAGCAGAATCAGGAATACGACGGAAAAAACTTTGAAACAGAGTTTCAGAACACGCTTGATGCGGAATGCGCGCACGGTATGCGCCGGAAAGACGCTTCTGCCGGAGGCGTGTTTTATTTTGCTCGAAATCCAGTCGATGAGGAAGATGGTGAGAAATAACGTGATGATAATGGTTGCAATATTGTCATAGCGGAAGGAGTTGAGATCCTTCCAGAGAATCTGTCCGATTCCGCCCGCACCGACCAGCCCGAGCACTGCTGCGCTTCGGATACAGGACTCCAGCACGGTAAAGAAGACGGAGATGAGGTAGGGTACGGTTTCGGGCAGGATACAGTACCGCAGAATCTGAAAGCGCGATGCGCCCGTTCCTTTGATCGACAAAATCTTGTTTTCGCTGATGGAATCGATGTGCTCGCGGAGCAGCCTCGTTCCGATCAGGCTCGCGATAATAAAGGTCGCCGCAATTCCCGAAAATTTTCCGACGGAGAACATGCTGACGAGGAATGCCGCCCAAATCAGCGTCGGCACCGTTCTCAGCAGTGCAAAAAGCGCCGACAGGCTCGTGTAGAAGTACACCGGAACGCCGGAATTTTTGCTCATGAGCATCGCCAGCGGTAGAGAGAATGCGGTTCCCAAAAACGAGGCGATGACCGCAATTTCGATCGTATCGAGAAGCGGGACAAAAATCTTGAACAGATAGGAAAAATTGGGGCGCAGAATTCTCGCCAGCAGGTCGCCCATCGCGGGGATTCCTCTGACAAATTTGAACGGCACATATTCGATAAAAAACGCGCATACGATCAGCACTACCGCAAAGAGCAGTACGCGAAGAAATCGTATTTTGCGCTTCTCCCTGAGAAAATCTCCGGGTGTCGGACTCTTCACTCCCGATTTTTTCAATCTGTTCCCCCTACTCGTACAGCCTTCGGATGACATCATCGCCGAGCTGTTGCGCCGGCCCGTCGTATATCACCCGTCCCGCATCAATGGCGACAATCCTCTGACAGTATTTTTTCGCCAGATCGACATTGTGCAGGTTGATGAGAATGGTCTTGTGCTTTTTTTCGTGGATGAGTTTGAAATACTCCATGATTTGAATGGTTGTGCCCTGGTCGAGACTCGACACGGGCTCATCCGCAAGTATCAGGTCGGCGTCCTGGCAGAGCGCTTTTGCGATGGCAACCCTTTGTTTTTGACCGCCTGAAAGATTTTTCGCTTTTTCAAACATCTTTTCTTCCAAGCCTACCCTGGAAATGGCCTTGCCCGCTCTGCGATAGTCTTCTTCGGTAAACGTTCCGAGCAGCGATTGCAGCGGAGATTGGTATCCCAGCCTGGATGTGAGAACATTTTCGAGGACGGTCAGGGAGTCGATGAGGTTGTAGTCCTGGAAGATGAATGCGATTTTTCTTCTGAATTTCCGCAGTTCTCCCGTCTTCAGAGCGGTGAGCTCCGTTCCCGACATTTTGATGCTGCCGCTTTGCGGTCTTGTAAACAAATGAATCGAACGAAGCAGGGTGGATTTACCGCTCCCGCTTCGTCCGATAATGCCGACCCATTCCCCGGAGGGAACCGTCAGGGACAAATCTTTCAGAACATCATTCTTCGCGTCGTAGCTGACGCGGATATTTTTTAGTTCCAGCATATTTTCCAATCGTGTTACCGTTTTCGTAATCAGGACGCTGTATTATTTGTCCTGTTTCTTGAGATCGAGTTCCATGAGTTCTGCCGTCTTTTTGATAATCTCGTACTCTTCGATCGAGGTTTCCGCGAATCCGTGAACATCGAAGAGGTTTTTCAGAAGCTCTTTTCCCTGTTCGCTCTGTGCAGTACGCTCCAACGCT
>JAUMXJ010000192.1 GCA_030529205.1 Bacillota bacterium
GTCCTCCCATTCCATAGTACGTGCAACCGCTTTCTTCCAATACTTATAATTCTTTTCTCTCACTTCTTCCGACATCCCCGGTCGAAAGACATGTTTGATCTCATAATCATCCTCGATTTCATGGATGTTTTTCCAATACCCCACCGCAAGACCCGCGAGGTAGGCGGCTCCCAGGGCTGTCGTCTCAATCACTCCGGGGCGATGAACTTCAATGTCGAGCATATCAGACTGAAATTGCATGAGAAAATTATTTGCACTGGCACCGCCGTCGACGCGCAGTGCCGGAATCGGAATTCCGGAATCGCTCTTCATCGCTTCAATGATGTCCTTGGACTGATATGCAAGCGATTCCAATGTTGCACGCACCAAATGCTCTCTCCTTGTTCCCCTGGTAAGCCCGAAAATCCCGCCTCGTGCATACATATCCCAGTACGGAGCACCCAGACCCGTAAAGGCGGGAACCACGACCACGCCGTCCGTACTTTCAATCTTATCGGCATAATACTCCGATTCGGGCGCATCATAAATCATACGAAGCTCATCTCTCAACCACTGGATTGCAGCTCCCGCGACAAAGACGGATCCCTCGAGCGCATAGGTGATGCGGCCGCCGATTCCCCATGCAATCGTCGTAACCAAGCCATGTGCGGAAGCAACGGGCTTGTCTCCCGTATTCATCAAGACAAAACAACCTGTCCCGTAGGTATTTTTGATCATCCCGCTTTGAAAACAGCCCTGTCCGAAGAGTGCAGCCTGCTGATCTCCCGCAACGCCCGATATCGGAATATTCTCGCCGCCGAATGTATGCGGATCCGTATGCCCGTACACTTCACTCGAACTGCGCACTTCCGGAAGCATGGAATGAGGGATTCGAAGTTTTTCTAGAATTTCTTCATCCCATTTTAAGGTGTGAATATTGAACAACATGGTACGTGAGGCATTCGAATAATCCGTGACATGAACTTTTCCTCTCGTCAAATTCCAAATAATCCAGGTGTCTACGGTTCCAAAGAGAAGTTCTCCGCGATTCGCTTTTTCTCGCGCCCCTTCGACATGGTCGAGAATCCACGCGATTTTGGTTGCGGAAAAATATGCGTCGATGACCAGGCCGGTCTTCTCCCGTATGATTTCCAACCACCCCTCTTTCTTTAACTCCTCACAATGATTCGATGTGCGCCTGCACTGCCATACGATTGCGTTATATACAGGTTTTCCTGTACTGCGATCCCAGACGATGGTGGTCTCTCGTTGATTGGTAATTCCGATTGCGGCGATGTCGTACGGACGTATCCCGGTTGTCTCGAGAACCTCTCTCGCCACCCCGGACTGCGAGCCCCAAATTTCCATCGGATCATGCTCCACCCAGGCCGGCTGTGGATAAATCTGTCGAAATTCTTTTTGGGAAATCCCGACCACCTTGCTGTCCTGATCGAACAAAATCGCCCGAGAGCTCGTCGTACCCGCATCCAAAGCCAAGATATACTTTGCCATTTGCCCCTCCATATTCCCTGATCTGTCTTCATTATACTAGCATTTCTGTCGCAACCGAAATCATTCCTCACATTATTTCAGAACAAAATATACAAAAATTCGTTACGCAAACATTGTGTTTTTTTGATATAGTTATTTGGGGTAGTTTTTCTACCGAATGATACATTTTTTTTATAAATAAATCAGAAAAGGGGAGAAAATGGAATTTTTTGAAATCGTACTAAAGGAAATCAGAAAAGAGACGAGTGACAGCTACAGTTATATCTTCAACATTCCGGAGGGATATACATTCAAGGCGGGACAGCACGCTGCTTGGAAATTCAAGGACCACAAAGTGGAGGAAGGAGATCGTGATACGCGTGTATTTTCAATCGCATCCGCTCCGGAAGACGGATATCTCATGTTCACGACCAGAATTGCGGATCCGCACACAAGTTATAAGGAAATCCTGCTGAACAAAATCAAAGTCGGGGATTCCATGTTCATTGCACCTGCACGCGGAGACTTTAACTTCCAAAAAGATCACACACATACTTTCGTTATCGCAGGCGGAATCGGCATTACTCCGATTCGTTCCATCCTCAAGACCTGGGCACATCAAAACGATTTGAACCACAAAATCGAAGTCCTTTACTCGGATGACAGGGGAGAATTCTGCTACAAAGAAGCATTCGACGAGATTACGGCTGCGATGCCGAACCTGACGCTCAGTTTGATCTCTCAAAGAGAGGTGTTCATGGAGCGTGTAGATGAATTTGCAAAAGCAAACGGAAATCATGCGGAATACCTTGTTGCGGGATCACCGGGCATGAATAAAGCGTTCAAAGAAAGACTCATGGGAATGGGGATCTCCGAGGACAATATCAAGCTCGACAACTTCATCGGATACTAAAAGCATAAAGCCCCACGGCAGCCCGCACGCATATCGGTAATCTTCACAGCGAACTGATTTGCACGGCGGTG
>JAUMXJ010000193.1 GCA_030529205.1 Bacillota bacterium
CATTGTTTTATACAGATTGTTTTGACAAATGTACAAGAAAAACTTCGACACACCTGTGTCTAGCAAGCCGCTCAGCCGCCGTTCATGCGTCTGTAGACAATCACAATGACAAACAGAATAATCGCCACTGCAAAAAGCACATTCGACACCCAGCTCGGCAGTCTGTTCTTTAAAAACTTATCCAGGAGCATTGCTACAACAAGTAACCCCAATCCGATAAACGCCAATATGTTCATTTCTTACCCTTTTCCTATCCTTGATTTAAACTGTGATACGCGATTCTGGCAGCCTCTTTTTCCGAGTCCTTCTTGGTGCTGCCCGTTCCCGTTCCGAGGAGTTCTCCGTCGACATATACGGAGGAGACGAATTTCATTCCGCTCTGCGGATCTCCCGAGCTTTCAAGCAATCTGTATTCAATCTTACGACCCGGCTTCTTCTGAATAAACTCCTGAAAGAGAGTCTTATAATCCGAATCATTGCCGTTGATGACGGTCTCCACCTGATCCTTCATAAAACGGTAGATGAATTCCTTCGCCGGCTCCATTCCGCCGTCGAGGTAAATCGCGGCAATGACGGCTTCGAAAACATCCGCCAGAATGGAAGGCTTCAGGTATCCCTCCGACTTGATTTCACCTTTCCCCATAATCATAGCACAATCCAGCCCGATTTCCAGAGCCAGATCCGAAAGTGCGGATTCTCTGACTATCTGGGATCGATACTTGGTCATCTTTCCTTCGTTCATATGAAAATCGGAATTGAAAAGCATTTCGGCCACGACAAATCCGAGTAGAGAATCTCCCAAAAACTCCAATCTCTGATAGTTCTCATCCGAACTGAACGAGGAATGCGTCACCGCTCTCCTCAAAATAGAGGGATTTTTAAAATCATAACCGAGCTTGGTTTCCAAATTCGCATAACACTGTCGGTCGACTTTCCCGCTGCACGGATTGTCGGGGGTACAATCCATGTCCGGTATGATAAGACATTTTTTGATTTTTTTCATACTTCTCTCTCTTTGACGCGGAACTACCGCTCCGGTGCCTCCGCATTCAGTTTCTGTGCCCCTTCCCGAATTTTTTCGACGATATTCTCCTTCGCCGCGAACTCCGCATAGCGTACGGCATTGAAAAACGCCTTGGCATTGGACGAGCCGTGTGCCTTCACCAGGACACCGTCCACGCCGAGAATCGGCGCACCGCCGTACTCCGTATAATCCAGTCGTTTCTTGAGTGAGGAAAGCGAGCCCTTAATCAAGGCGCCGCCGATTTTGGAAACGAAGGATGACATGATGGCGCTCTTCACCGCACCGAGCAATTCCTTCGCAACACCCTCCGTGAGTTTGAGGACGATATTTCCTGAAAATCCGTCCGCAACAATGACATCCACGCTGCCGGAAGGAACATCTCTTCCCTCCACATTTCCGACGAAATTGATTCCCGCCTTGTTATTCTTGAGCAGTTGATAGGCTTCGATATGCATCGGCGTACCCTTGTGGTCTTCCGCACCGATATTGACGAGACCCACGGTCGGGTTGGTATACCCGAGGACGGCATCGGCATAAAGAGAACCCATCAGAGCAAATTCGAGCAAATTTCCGGGCTTACACTCCGCATTCGCTCCGGTATCCAAAAGGACGGAAGGTCTTTTCCCCACCGGAAAGACGGTGCAGATCGCCGGTCTCGAAATCCCCTTGATTCTTCCGACCACGAAAATGCCTCCCGCGAGAACCGCCCCGGTATTGCCCGCCGTAACGAACCCGTCGATTTTTCTCTCCTTCAAATGTGTCAAGCCGACGACGAGTGAAGAATCTTTCTTTCTTCTGATCGCAAGTGTCGGCGTATCTTCGTTCTCCACACGCTCCGAGCAGTGCACCACCTGAATATTCGAATTGGAAACTTCCGCACCGAGTTCTTTCTCAATGACCGCACGATCTCCAAACAGAACCATTTCCGTTCCTAGTTCGCGGACCGCACGCAAAGCCGCCTGCACGGTTTCAGGTGCACCCAAGTCTCCGCCGTGTACATCCATTCCTATTTTCATAGCCACCCCATTTCACTTATCGGCGTCTCTTCGACGCCTCGTTCCGATGCTTCTCATTTCGCCATATTTCATCCCGCCACCCTATTATAGCACGGCGGATTGTGGCAGAACGGCACGACTTTTTTTCAACACAAAAATTAAGAACAAAATGTTCTTAATTTCAATGTCGTATAAAATCGTCCAATCCTATATTATGCTTCTTGCTTTTTGGAATCTCGGCTATGGTAGTATCCGCACTCACATTCTCTGTGTGATACATTCGGAGCCTTGCACTTAGGGCATTCGATAATATTCGGTGCTACCATTTTAATATTTGCCGATCTTCTGGAATCTCTTCTCGCCTTGCTTGTCTTACGCTTAGGTACTGCCATTTTATCCCTCCTTACTTGTTTGTAAACAAATCCTTTAAAA
>JAUMXJ010000194.1 GCA_030529205.1 Bacillota bacterium
TGCCTCTGATGTTTCCGACCATGGTGACGAGCTTTTTGCTGGTTTTTTTGGAAATCATCAAGGAACTCCCGATTACCCTGATGCTCAAACCCTACAATGTGCAGACTTTGACAGGTAAAGTGCACATGTATGCACATAACGAGCAGTATGCGGAGGCCTCGGTATTCAGCCTGATCATAGTCGCAATCGGATTGGCGGCGCTGACAATTACCATGGCGGGAAGAACGAAAAAAGCATGAAGATGATGAAAAGCCCGAATATCGGGGAGAGGACGTAAGAGATGTTGAAAGTATCGGGAATCGAGTTTTCATACGACAAAAAAAATAAAATCCTGGACGGCGTCAGTTTCGAGGTGGCGGAAGGAGAGGTGGTTGCAGTGCTGGGCGGTTCCGGAAGCGGCAAGTCCACGCTCTTGAGCATAATCGTCGGGCTGGAAGAACCCGGTGCGGGAGAGATTATACTCGAGGGCAGGAATATAACCGAAATTCCGTGCGAGAAACGCGGAATCGGACTGGTGTTTCAGGATTATGCCCTCTTTCCCCATCTGAATGTCGAAAAAAATGTCGGATTTGCGTTAAAACGCGGTCAGGAGGAGCGTATCACCGAAATGCTCGAGCTTGTGAGGATGCAGGAATATCGTAAGCGCTATCCCTATGAGCTCAGCGGAGGAGAAAAGCAGAGAATCGCGATCGCGCGCAGTCTCGCGGCAGGACCGAAACTTCTGTTGATGGACGAGCCGTTCTCCAACCTTGACGCCAATCTGAGAAGTGCGGTGAGGCAGGAGATCAAGGGCATTATCAAAAAGGCGAAGATTACGGTGATTTTGGTCACGCACGACATCGAGGATGCGACGGAACTCTCGGATCGCATCATCTATCTCAAGAACGGAAGAATTGACCGAATTGTCGTCAATGAGCGAGAAACGCATTAAATTTTTCTAATCTTATTCTAATAAAGTGAGAGCCGCATGTTTGTCCGCATTTGCATGGAAACATTGAAATTGTAACGAAATTCGAATGTGAAAAATGTGTAAACATGTGAACATATTAATTTTTTGAATTATAGAGGTTTTTGGCACTTACTATTATTGGAAATTGCAACAAATTTTCAATAGTATATCAATTTTGAATGTGATACATTATTCAGCAAAGGAGGATGTATGGGACTCAAATTGCTGAATGAACCGATAAACATCGGAACCATGAATCTGAAAAATCGATTGGTTATGCCTCCGATGGCCACAGCGAAAAGCAGCCCGGAAGGATCCGTAAGCGAAGATTTGTTGAATTATTACAGAGAATATGCGTCCGGAAAAATCGGACTTATTATAGTGGAACACGCTTTTGTCTCAAAACGCGGAAGGGCGAGCGATCTGCAGCTTTCCGTGTCCGAGGATATGGATGTAATCGGCCTTTCCAAGTTGGCACAAGTCATCAAACAGAACGGAACCATGGCGATGATGCAGATCAATCATGCGGGCAGCGCCACGAGGGAGAGCATTACCGGAAAGAGATTGGTAACCTCTTCGCCGATGCATCATCCGGGAAAAAAGATGCCGACGGGAGAAACGCCTCATGAACTCACAATCGAGGAAATGAAACTCGTGGTGGATGTCTTTACGAGAGCAGCGGTTCGTGTCAAGCGTGCGGGGTTTGACGGAGTGGAGATTCACGCCGCACACGGATATCTTCTGAACCAGTTTTATTCGCCGCTCACAAACAAGCGCAACGACCAATACGGGGGCAGTCTGGAGAACCGATTGCGGCTGCATTGTGAAGTGATTCAGGGCGTCAGAGAAGCCGTGGGAGATTTCCCGATTGCCGTTCGCCTGGGAGGATGTGATTACCGGGAGGGCGGAAGTACGGTGGATGATGCGGTAAAAGCCGCGAAGATTCTCGAAAATGAAGGCATCGACCTTTTGGATGTCTCCGGAGGCATCGGCGGTTACAATGTTCCGGGAAGGACTGAACCCGGTTGGTTCAAGGAGATGTCTTCGGCAATTGTACAGGCGGTTCGCATTCCGGTGATGCTGACCGGAGGAGTTGTGGCGTCCGAGCAGGCGGAGGCTCTTCTTGCCGCACGAGCCGCGAACCTGATCGGAGTCGGACGTGCGATGTTTGAGGACAGCACCTGGGCGGATCGAGAAGTGCGTTGATAAACCTTGATGAGTGATAGATGATAAAAGCGTTGCTTGACGGCAAACGCTTTTATTTTGTTGAGCAACCGGTATACCGCAAATTAAATGATGGAGGACAAATATGCGCATAATCATATCACCCGCAAAAAAAATGAGGACGGATAACGACATCCCGTTTAGAAGACTTCCTCTTTTTTTAAGCGATGCCCGAAAGATTGTAGCGGAGTTGAAAAAACGGAATGTCGAGGAGTTGATGGCGTTGTATCGCTCAAATGAAAGCATTGCGGTTCAAAACTTTGAACGGC
>JAUMXJ010000195.1 GCA_030529205.1 Bacillota bacterium
GGAACTTCCTTCAGTTTGATGAGCTTGAGCAAGCCCGCCCCGAGCATCACCGGGATGGACATGATAAAGGTATACTCCGCTGCCACTTTGCGGGACAGTCCGCATCTGAGCCCCCCGATGATCGTCGCCCCGGAACGTGAAACACCCGGAAAAACAGCGGAAATCAGCTGAAATATCCCAATCACAAACGCATCTTTGTACCCGATTTCGTCCAGGCTCTTTTCCGATCCCTTCGATTCATCGACATACAGAAACACAATCCCGAATAGGATGAGCATCAAGGATACGACCGTGTAATGATAAAAATGTGCATCGATCCAATCGTCAAAAAGAATGCCTACAGCAGCTGCAGGTACGCATGATACAACTATTTTGCCGAGGAGCGTGAGATTTCCGCGAAGACTGCGGGAGAGCAGAAACTTCGAAAAATAAAGCAATGCCGCCATCACTGCACCGAGCTGAATGGCGACGAGAAAAAAAGAACGAAAGCCGGCGCTGATCTGAAGCGGAAAATACTGCTCCAAAATAATCAGGTGGCCGGTCGAACTGATGGGCAGCCATTCGGATATCCCTTCGACCAAACCGTAAACAAACGCCTTCAACCATTCAATCATAAATTCCTCCGAATAATGGGAGATGAAATGCGAAGCAGATAAGCGGTCAGAGAACCGGTTGCCACTCCGAAAATCACAAACCAGGGTGCATAATAGGCAAACAGATTCATGTGGTACAGGATATAAATAAAAAACAACTGAGTCAAATTGTGCGTGACGGCGCCGGCGATTCCCGAGAGAAGAATCGAGAGTTCACCGCGGAACAACACGGTGAGCAGGGCTATGACCGTCAAAGCGGCAATTCCCCCGGTCAAGCTGAGGGTAAATGCGACAAAACCTCTCGAGAGTAAGACAAATACACTCTTGATCAGAACAACCGTCATGCCCGAAAACCATCCCCATTCAAACAGCACAAACATCGTCACGATATTGGCCAGTCCCAATCTGACGCCCGGAAACGGAAAAATCGGCGACAAAAAAGATTCGACAATCGAAAGGACGATTGCCAAAGCCGTCATTGCACCCAATACCACAATTTTACGAGATTCCAATTTATTTCTCAATGCCCGCCATTCTGAGTTTCGGCATGAGAATCAATCTGGATATGACAAATGACAGGACGAAACTTCCCGCCACGGACCCGAGTGCAATCCAAAGCGTATCGTCATACAGGAAGGCGATTCCTCCGTCCAAGACAATGTAGTCTCTCATGGCGTACACCAGATGAAAGACGAAGTAGATGATCGCATTGGGTAAAAATGCTCTTTTTCTCTTCACAAAGAATAGAATCAGCTCTCCCAAAGCCGCCCCGCAAAGCGCACTGATCAGGTATGCCGCAGGATACGGGCTGATCAGGAGATACAGCAGTGCTCTGAATACGACATTGGCGATTACCACGCCGTTGCTTCCGATTTTTACCGCCAAGAACATGTAGATGATGTTGGTTACAAACAATGAAATTGCGACATTATATGCGGCAAATTCACCCAACAGCGTATAGACCGCGAAATCGAGAAGTGCAATCAGCACCGAAAAAAATACGATTGGAAAAACTCTTTTACCTGACATGTTACCCCCATTAAAAGAGGGTGGATTTCCACCCTCTCCTCTTTATTTTTCTAATAATTCATCAATTTGTCCGATCAGCCCCGCTATCTCAGGCTTGCTCAGCTGTGCATCCGCTCCGACCGAATCTCCTTTGTGCCGCAGAGCGCCGGTAATCAGGGATGAAAAGATGACCACAGGCATCGCTCTCAGCACCTTGTGCTCTTTTATGCGCCTCGTGAGCGCATGTCCGTCCAACACGGGCATCTCAATGTCCGTAATCACCAGATTGACATCTTCCGTAAAGCGACCGCCCTTTGTTTCAGCCAAGGCGTTCAGGTATTCGAATGCGGACAACCCGTCCTCAAAAAGCTTAATCTCATGGACACCGGCTTTTGAAAGGGTCTGCAAAATCACATTTCGCACGGTTGGGGAATCGTCCACCACCATGATTTTGTAATGTTTGCGATCCTTGTTTTTGACATCGGCTACCATGGACTCGTGAATTCCGGATTTGGGATTGACATCCATTACAATTTTTTCGAAATCGAGCAGCATGACAATCGTTCCGTCAAGATCGATATTTCCGATCACCAGCGGATTGTCTCCCACCGAATCGGATTTCACGATTTGATTCCAGCCGATTTTGTAAATCCTGGAAACGCTGTCGATGGCGAAACCTACCTTCAATTTATTGAATTCACAGAGCAAGACCATCGATCCGAGGATTCGATCGTTTCTGACGCCGTCGAGGACATACTTCAAATCAATAATGGTAATCATTTCACCGCGATTCAGAGTAAGTCCCGCG
>JAUMXJ010000196.1 GCA_030529205.1 Bacillota bacterium
TGGAGTGGCTTGAAAAAGAAATTGTCGCGGTACGCCTGAAAAAAGCGCCGGACGCCCTTGCAAGACAACACTATGTCGTGGTACAGGGAGAGGAGGAGAATCCGGACACAGTCGGGATTCCGCCGATGTCCGATCGCGAAAAGTCTGTACAAAAGGCTCTGACTGCGTTGAAAAAAGAATATCCGGACGGACTGAGCTGGAACAATGAAAACCGGAAGTACGTATGGAAAAACATTGTGCCGGGGATTCATCAATATACGGGATACGGATGCGTCGCCTTTGCGTTTGAGATTACGGATCGCGTCTTTACGGACAGCGATAAGGCGGTGTACCAGGATCGAGTCTCCGATATTCGAAGACGGATCAAGGTCGGGGACATCCTTCGTATGGACGGAGATACGCATTCCGTGGTGGTGATTGACCGAAATAAGAACAGCATCGTGGTTGCGGAAGGGAACTATAATGAAGCGGTGCATTGGGGAAGAGAAATTTCCTATGAAGAATTGGAGCGGAGTTTGGATTATTATTACACCAGGTATCATTAAATGTTATAATGATAAAGCATTGAGTTTTGGGAGGGAATATGAAAATTCTTGTTATTAACTGTGGAAGTTCCTCGCTGAAGTATCAATTGTTTGATATGGACGGCGAGAAAGTGCTTGCAAAGGGTCTCGTGGAGAGAATCGGAATCGAGGGTTCGAGACTGAAGGCGGAAGGAAACGGAAACAAAGAGCTTTACGAGTATGAGATGAAGGATCACAAGGCTGCGCTCGGCTATGTCCTCGATGCGCTTACAAATGAAAAAGTAGGTGCAATCAAGAGCTTGGATGAAGTGTCCGCAATCGGTCACAGAGTGGTGCATGCGGGTGAGAAATACAGCAGCAGTGTACTTGTGACCGACGAAGTGATGAAGGCGCTTGAAGAATGTATCGAGCTCGCTCCTCTTCACAATCCGCCGAACATCATCGGAATCAAGGCGATTCAGGAACTCATGCCGGGTAAGCCGAATGTTGCAGTTTTTGATACGGCGTTCCATCAGACCATGCCGAAGGAACAGTATATTTATGCGCTCCCATATGAGTACTACGAAAAGAACAAGGTCAGAAGATACGGGTTCCACGGAACCAGCCATAAATATGTATCCGAGCGCGCTGCCGCGATTCTCGGAAAGAAGGCGGAAGATCTCAAAATCATCACCTGCCATCTCGGAAACGGTGCGTCCGTAGCTGCGGTGGACGGCGGAAAATCCGTAGCGACTTCAATGGGTCTGACTCCGCTGGAAGGACTTGTCATGGGAACCAGATGCGGCAATATCGATCCGCAGATTATCACCTTCATTATGGCGAAGTACAATCTTTCAATGGATGACATGAACAATATCATGAATAAAAAATCCGGGGTGCTCGGTATTTCAGGTGTCAGCTCGGACTTCAGAGATATTGAAGGAGCGGCTGCGGAAGGAAACGAGAGAGCACAGCTGGCATTGGATATTTTCCACGACAAAGTCCGCAAATACATCGGTGCATATGCGACCGTCCTTGGCGGAGTGGATGCCGTCGTCTTTACAGCCGGTCTCGGTGAGAACAGCAAGACCAGCAGAGCCGAAATTTGCAAGAATCTCGAATTTATGGGCATTGAAATCGATGCCGAGAAAAACAACACCAGAGGCGAAGAGGTAATCATCAGTACGGATGATGCCCGTGTTAAAGTCATCGTGATTCCGACCAATGAGGAGCTCATGATTGCCAGAGATACGCTCAGCCTTTCGAAATAAATCCGAATAGCAATAATCATACGGCGGGGGCGGAAATAAGTGCGGACATCCGGCATCTTCTTTTCGCTCCTCTCTATCGTTGTTCGTCTCGTATTGCGGTTGCAGCGAAGGACGAGAGCGGCGGGAAATCCGTCAATAAAATGGGAAAGTATTGACTCTGTACTTTGCCATGTGTATAATATTCTAGTCTGTGAAAAACATTGTGATTGAATTAAGGGATGGAGAGTGCTACAACGATTCCGTTGCGTTGGCAGAGGGTGAATTCGGTTCACTTGGTTGTCCGGCGCTCACATATCGGTGCAATGTCAGACGAAAAGGTGAAGAGTACAGACTTGAAATCGACTTCAATGTTGCAATGAATCTTCCTTGTTCCAGGTGTCTCAGAGAGGCGAAGTACTCTTATGAAGCGCAGATTGATGCGATTTGCTCCCAGCAGATTGCGGAGGAAGATGTCGAAGAATATGTGCTTAGAATCAATAGGGGCAAGGTGGACATCCTGGAACCTATTGTTCAGGAAATAGAATTAAATATGCCAATCTCACATGTATGTGATGATGACTGTCAGGGGATATGTCCTGTTTGCGGAACATACAGACCTTGCGAATGCAAGTCTGATACGGGAAACCCGT
>JAUMXJ010000197.1 GCA_030529205.1 Bacillota bacterium
CCGCCGGTGAGATAGTGTGTCTTTCCGCCAACCACCTGCTTTGCCAGCCGGAACTCTCCGCCGAAATCTCCTGTTTCCATGTCGATGTTGAAAGAGGAAAATGCAATGATTTCAATGTGGTCTTCTTTCATGAAGTCGCTCAGCGCGGTATCTCCTCCCTTTACTTCAAAAGTGGAACAGCTGCCCATGTTTTCAACGCCGAGATAATGACTGTACCTGCTCGCCGACGTTTGAATATTGGTCACTTTTCCGTCCGTGTACAGATTATAGCTTTTCATGATTTTTCCCTCGGTATCCACCGGTCGGGCGTAGATGGAGCAGTCAAGAGTAGGATTCAGCGTGAGATTGAGTTTTTCCTTCGCATCTTCTTTTTGAAAATTTTCTCCGCGCTTTGCATGGCTGACACCCGTGTAGATATAGTAGTCCGAAGCTTGTGAAATGTAGTAAAAAAGGAAGTCTTCAACCGCATCTCCCGACAAAATCAATCTTTGATTTGTCAGCTTCGGATTGCGCACCGCTACGCTTCTTCCTTCCGTTTCCGACAATTGCTTTTTGATGATTGTCCTGATCTGCTCGTGATCGATATGTGTCAAATAGTAGCCGTTGAAAATCTCTACAGGCTCGTTTCCCTGATTGCAGTCCGTAACCACTTCGAATGTAAATTCGCTATACGGATAACTGATATCCGTGCCCTTTGATGTGACTGTTCGTCTCGTTCCTTCGACCGCAAAAATCTCACAGGAATTCACCTTGGAGCGAGTTCCGTAATCGTCATAAATGATTTTGTGCACGACGGGAAACTGATCCTTCAAATCATCGATATTTGAAAATTTCCTGTTTTTCGTGTATTCATTTGACGGATTGGCGGGCAGGTCATACCACTTGTTTTTGACGAATTTTGCACTGAAGACGGCGCTGTCAATTTTGTTTTCTATTTCTTCTAAGCTGTCCGAGATGCCGATTACACAGGAGGAGTGCCCTTTGTATTGCACATGATCTTCGGTAAAGTCCACATAGATTCGGACGGAGAATTCGTGTGTGTTCGTCATTCGGTTCATATCCATTTTTTCTCGAATAAAGAACAGTTCCACGGACGTATCTTCACTCTCCGAGATGGTCCACGCGGAAATCTCACTTTTCCCTTTCAATATCCCGATTATCTTGTCCATCATATTTTTCTTTTCCATCAGCTCAGTTTCCCCCTTGCTTTGATATATGAACCGCCGGTTGAAGTCTTGACCCATTCCTTCCAACCTTTTCCGCAGTATCCCGAACCGGAGAGAACGAGTCCCGGAGAGACCATGGAAATGGATTCCAACAGATCCGGCACATAACCCGTCAGATACACCGGGCTCACCACTTTCCCCGTCAGCTTGCCGTTTATAATCTCCCGGCCTTTCGAAGCGACACACTGGATCCCCCAGTTTTTCGGGTCCTCCATTCCGGACGAGAAGCCCTCGAGCAGGTAGCCCTTGTCGATACTTGCAATCATGTCATTCAGTGCGTCGCTGCCCTCGTCGAAAAACGTATTGGTCATGCGCGTGTACGATTTCCTCTTATAGGATTCGCGCTTTCCGTTTCCGGTCGGCTCGACGGAGAGGAGAAGCGCCGAGAGCTCGTCGCACATTCCGGATTTTAAGATGCCGCGATCGATGATAACGGTATCTTTTGCCATATTTCCCTCATCATCGAATTGATAACTCGACACTTCACTGCACGCGGCTGCCCCGTCGTGCATGGTCACTTTTTCCGATGCCACTCTTTTATCAACATATTCCCGGCCCTTGGCGCGACTCTTGACAAACATGTCCATTTCCGCACCGTGCCCGAATGCCTCGTGTGCAATCAATCCCGTAAAATCCGGGTCGCAGATGATGTCGTACTCACCCGGTTCCACACGCTCGCATGTCAAGAGTTCCACCGCGCGTATAGCCGATTTTTCCGCAATATCCGCCATTTGTTCCATCAGCTCATATCCGCATAGACCCGAACAGGAGAGAAAATCCGTCTGGATATTGTCTTCATCGCGCGCCGCAGCATAGGCGAGACCGTTCGCATACATGTAACTCTGGTACAAATCCTTGTTTTTCGACAGAAAAATCTTATTCACCTGCGTATAGGAGAAGTTCACTTCCAACTCTATAACGCGATCGTGTTTGTCCTTAACGGCGTCATGAATGTCGGAAAGCGTGGTCAACACCTTCTGAGGACTGACCGAATCCGGCAATATTTCCACTTCGCCCACATGAAAGATATCCATTTTTTCATCC
This sequence comes from Bacillota bacterium, assembly GCA_030529205.1. Taxonomy (GTDB): domain Bacteria; phylum Bacillota; class Clostridia; order Peptostreptococcales; family Acidaminobacteraceae; genus JAUMXJ01. The sequence continues at coordinate 2,271 of JAUMXJ010000197.1, forward strand.
TTCGGGAAATGGCGGTATTCTACACGATCAACCGCACTGAGGTATCGGTTGCGATCTTCTTTTGCTATTTTACGACCCGCGGCCCATACGGGGGCCGCCCGCCGGGCGGGG
>JAUMXJ010000198.1 GCA_030529205.1 Bacillota bacterium
GGAATTGTGCGGCGGAATCGGACGCGCGGAATTATGCGCGGCGAAGCGCCCGAATAAGGCTCGGGCTTCCCGCTAATCGACACAGGACTTGAAGTTCCTCATATCGCGTCTTAAAAACACCAGCAGAAAAACGCCTTTCAGCCAGGAGCTGATCGTGATTGCCCACCAGATTCCGTTGAGGTCGAGGCTTGTCGTTACCAGGAAGTACGCCATCGGGATTCTGATCAGGTTAAATGTCACGCCGATCACGGCAGGGAGTTTGGTAATCCCGAGTCCATTGAAAATACCTGTACATGTAATATCAAAGCACATCAGAAGTTGCGACAATGCGAGAATTCTCAGATAATCTCCGCCCATTTGAACGACCTCGGTATCGCTGATGAACAGACGAAACAACGGCTCTCCCAGGAAAAACAGGAGCAGGGTGGACACTATCCCCAGGACGGTGCAGAGCGCCATTCCGATGCGATATCCGTCCCATACGCGCCTGTATTCGGCGGCACCGAAGTTCTGCCCGATAAAGGCGGTGAGCGCAAAGCTGATGCCGCTTGCGGTCATCCAGGAAAGGGATTCGATTTGTGTCCCCAACTTTTGTACGGCGTTGGCATTCGTCCCGTACCGGGATACGAGAATCCCAATCACTATGCTGATTAGGGTAAACATAGCGGAGTGAACGGCGGGAGCCAGTCCCAGCTTCAACACTTCTTTTGCCCGCTCCCCAAATCCCTGAATCTGAAAAAGGAGACGGATGCGGAGATCGTGGAACAGCTTCTTTTTGAAGAAAAAGACATATAGGCACACGAGGGTGGACGCCATCTGTGAAAAAATGGTCGCCACGGCGGCTCCGACGACGCCCATCGGCGGGATGGAACCGAAGCCGAGGATGAAGATGGGGTCCAGCGCGAAATTCAGGATGGTTCCGAGCAGATTGGCATAAAATGCGAAGGCCGAATACCCTTTGGAGTTGAAAATGGCGCCGAGAACGGGGTTTAAGAAGGTGAAAATGATTCCGAAGGAGACGACGACGAGGTAGTCGACGGATTGTCGGTGCACCGATGCGGTGGTATTGAAAATGTCGATTAACGGCTCGGCAAGTGCAATAACGAGAACGGAGTATGCGAGAGCGATCAGTGTCGCCAGCACGATTCCCGTGCCCGCATAGCGCTGGGCGTCTTCGTCATCGCGTGCGCCGGTTCTGTGTGCCACCTTGACTTCCGTACCTACGCGAACCAGCACGACGAATGCCACGGAGAGCCAGATATAAAATCCTGCAATTCCAACAGCTGACAGGGGCTCGGATCCGATATAGCCCACCCAATACATGTCGGTGAGATTGTAAGCCATCTGGACAAAACTTGCTCCCATAATCGGAAGTGCGAGCTTTAACAGCACCGGGAGTACGGCGCCCTCGGTCAGTCGCTTCATTTTGTGCATCGGTTCTCCTCCGTGTTCAGGGGTTTGCACTCCGTCCTGTTCATTGCCGTACTGCATGCTTTCGTCTTTTTGATTGTTCATCCTTACGCGCACCGTTCCTTTTTTCGTTTCGGTTATTTTTCCTGTATCGGTTGTATTTTATGATTTTGAAGGGGCATAGTCAATTTACGATTGTATGTGATGGGATTATTTTTATACGAGATTTTATGATAGACTAGGATTGTAAGAAGTATACGATGCAATATGAATAGCGGCAAGGGAGGAAAATCGAGTCAATTTCGATTGATATTTACTATGAAAAATGTATTTAAAGGAATCAGGTACAGGATTTTAAAATCAATTCGGGCCGTCTCCTGTATCGTTTTTGCGCTTATGATGGTTGTCTGTGCGGCGGCTGCGACACCGAATCCGGTATTTGCGGCAGGCTACACCGATATTGAAGGGCACTGGGCCGAAAAAATCATAAACCGGGTGACGGATTTGGGGCTTTTTGTCGGAGGAGGAAACAATCAGTTCTTCCCGCAAAGAGAGACCACACGTGCGGAGTTTATCACGGTCATGACTCGTGCGCTCAACCCCGAGGTGGACAACACGTCAAATGAAACAAGCTATTGGGCATTCAAGTATCTCAAATTTGCAAAGGAAAAAGGCTATATCCCTGCAGATTACGACATCAGCGAGGAGTATTGCTCGCAAACCATGTCCCGTCTTGAGATGATTCGTCTTCTGGCGTTGATGATTGAAAAACTTGAAGTTCCTCACGATGTGACGCCGCCCGACCTTACCGATACGGACGGTCTGGATGAAGCGGATATCAAAATTATTCACTTCGTGATGACGACGGGTGTGATTAAGGGGCATAACAATCAAGTAATGCCTTATAAGACTACCAGTCGTGCGGAACTAGCGACCGTGATTCTCAACATGCACGACAAAGCGCCTG
>JAUMXJ010000199.1:0-2133 GCA_030529205.1 Bacillota bacterium
CTGATTCGACGCCGCTCTCGCGATACCGAAATCCGCAACCTTGATGCGACCGTCGATGTCGATCAGAATGTTCTGCGCCTTGACATCCCTATGAACAACCTGCTTGCTGTGCGCCTGCGAAAGCGCCGAGCAGATTTGAATTGCAATATTGATGACCGCCTCTTCCTTCATAAATCCGGGAATGCTCTCAAGATAATCCTTCAGCGTATTGCCCGTCACAAGCTCCATAACAATATAGTTCAGGTCATCCTCAAAGCCCACATCGTACACATTGACGATATTGGCATGCGAAAGACTCGCAATCGCCTTGGACTCCGTTTGAAAACGCTTGATGAATTCCTTATCGTTATTGAATTCCTGCTTCAGCACTTTCACGGCGACATTCCTTCCGAGCCGTATGTCCTTCGCTTTGTATACTTCAGCCATTCCGCCGGTGCCGATCAGTTCAATCAACTCATACTTATGCGACAATACTGTTCCTATCAATGAATGACCCATGTCTATCTCCCTAAATCTATTACGATAACCGTGATATTGTCTCCGCCGTCTGTCGACAGAGCCTCCCTGATCAACGCTTTTGCAACATCATCGAATCTGTTGTTTTTGATGATATCCGTCATCGTCTTCCCGTCTACAAATTTGTTCAAACCGTCCGTGCACAGCACCAAGTAATCATAATCGTAATCAAGCATTCCGGAATCAATCTTGTAAAGACAGCCCGGTCCGATTGCGGAGCTGATTGCCGTAGGCATATCCTTGTCATCGAATACATGCGACCGGTTGATCTGCTCAATCACATCGCCGGAAATTCCGTATAAATTGGTATCTCCCACGCTGACAAAACCGATCCCCTCTTCAAAAAACTTCAGCGCAAGTATCGTCGTCCCCATTCGCTCTCCGCCGAACGAATGATTGCAATACTCGACCAACTCGCCGTTCACTTGGTAGATGATTTGTATAATATCCTGATTGAAATCCGCATACTTCAAGAGTTTCAATCTTCTCTGCAGACGCTCCGAAGCATAGGACGAGGCGATTTCCCCGTTTGCATAGCCCCCGATTCCGTCCGCGACAATAAAGACACCGTTCTTCACATCGGATATAAAGTAGTCCTGGTTGATTTTTCTGTCGTTTCCTATATCTGTGCCGGATATTACTCTCATTTTCTCTCCATAACGGCGAAGTAAAAGCCGTCCGTTCCGTCTACGAAAGGCAGGAGCTGCCTCTCACAAACCAGGACAAAATCCTCGTGTTTCCCGAGAAACTTCGCCACCTGCTCCTCGTTTTCTTCTCTTGTAACGGTACAGGTACTGTATATCAAAGTCCCGCCACTTTTCACATATTGAGCGGCACGCTTCAAAATAATCTTCTGCGTCTTAGCATTTTTTGCGATATCCGTCTTCAAGCGGTTGTACTTGATGTCGGGATTTCTACGAATCGTTCCGAGGGCGGAGCAGGGAGCATCCACCAGCACATAGTCGGCCGTGTCGTTAAACTCCCGAACACCCTTGGTTGCATCGACAAGATCCAATTTCACCTTTTTTTGCAGCCCGAGTCTTAGGACATTTTTCATGGTAACACCCAGCCGCTGCTTGCTGATATCGAAGCCGTGAACCGTTGCGGCATGTTGCGCCATATGCATGGTCTTTCCTCCGGGACTGCAACAGACATCGATACACACATCCTGCGGTCTCGGCGGTTTCGTCTCAATCGCAAGTTGCGAACTCTCATCCTGCACCACAAAGTATCCCTTGTCGTATCCCGGGAATTCCTGAATCTTCATTCCTTTTGCCGAGATTATGCGAACGCCGACCTTACTCAGCTCCGTTTTTGTCGCTTCAATCCCTTTTTTATCAAGCAAATTCAGGTATTCCTCGACCGAGATCACCGCATCGTTGATTCGTAAAGTCAAAGGCGGTTTGGCATTATTCGACTCGAGCAGACGCTCGGTCTTCTCCTCACCCAACAATGCAATCCAATACCTTACAAGCCAAAGAGGATGCGAATAATAAACCGACATTCGGCGGTCCGCATCCTCAGGCATCGCGACTTTTTTATTGCGCCTGATAAAAGCCCTCAAAACGGCATTGATAAACCCCTTTGCCCCTTGCTCTCCGATTTCGGACGCAAGAA
>JAUMXJ010000199.1:2143-2366 GCA_030529205.1 Bacillota bacterium
TCGAAGAAGCTGGTAGATCCCGATTCTCAAAATTTCACGCACTTCCTCACTCATTTTTCTGTGTGAAAGCGCGTCAATGATATAATCCAGATATATTCTGTCTTCCGTAACGCCGATTACGATTTGCGTGAAAAATCTGCGATCTTTGTCATGCAGAATATACTTGGACAGATAATCGTCCACCACCTCGTCGGTATGTCTCGCACCGAGCTCTCTCAGCGCT
>JAUMXJ010000200.1 GCA_030529205.1 Bacillota bacterium
CAGTCTGGATGAAGTTTTCAAGAAAGCGGATATTATATCCATCCATACACCTTTGACGGAAGAGACATACCACATGGTGGACGACGCCAAAATCGCATTGATGAAGGACGGATCGTTCCTCTTCAACTTCGGCCGCGGCGGAATCGTGTGTGAAGATGCGCTTTATGATGCACTTAAGAGCGGAAAACTTGCCGGAGCGGGATTTGACGTATTGGAAGAAGAGCCTCCTAAGGCGGACCACAAACTTTACTCGCTCGACAACTTCACCATTACACCGCATATCGGCGCCGGAACCGTGGAAGCGCAGATCTTCATCGCGGAAGATTTGGCGGAGAGAATCATTGCAAAATTGAAATAGAAATTCGTGAAATCATGCGGCACGGGCATTGACACAGGGGACGTCGAGGCACGTGAAGGGGAAGAGATGAAAGCGATAGCCTGTTATTTTAGCGGAACGGATACGACAAAAAAAATTGTGGAGTGCATCACGCGGACAATCTCGAATATTCTGCAAATCGAGATGACGATTGATGATTTTACGAAGCCGGGGCGAAGAGATGAGCCGCTTCATTTTGACAGCGGTGATATTGTGGTCTTGGGAATGCCCGTGATAGCGGGAAGGGTTCCGAATCTGATGCTTCCGAACCTCGGTCAGATGAGGGCGGAGGGGGCGTTCGGAATACCGGTGGTTCTTTACGGAAACCGAAATTATGACGATGCGCTCGTCGAGCTCGCCGACATCATGAAGGAAGCCGGAATGACGCTTGCCGGAGCGGGCGCTTTCATCGGAGAACACTCGTTTTCCACCGTCCTGGGAGCGGGGAGACCTGATGCTTCGGATATGCAAATTGCGGAAGAATTCGGACGAGCTGTCGCTCGAAAAGTACAAGAGCGGGAAACGGGCGAATTCTTTATTCGGGGAGAGAACCCGATTCGGCCGTATTATCAACCGAGGGACCGGAACGGAAACCCGATCGACATTCGCAAGGTAAAGCCGAAAACGAATGAACGCTGTAATCAATGCGGTTTGTGTGTGAGCCTCTGTCCGCTCGGATCCATCGATCCGGATGATGTCACCCATATCAGGGGCATCTGCATGAAATGTTGCGCATGTATCAAAAAATGCCCGCAGCAGGCAAAGTATTTTGACGACGCGGGTTACATCTATCATATGCACGAGCTGGAAGAGATGTATGCGGCAACGCGAAGAGAGCCTGAAGTTTTTTATTAGATTATATGAAAATACCATACAATGAGGAGGGTACGAAATTGAACAAGGTAATGAGCCTAAAAGATGCGATCGCTAAGTATGTTGAAAACGGTGATCATATTAGCTTTGGTGGATTTACGACAAACAGAAAACCGTATGCGGCTGTTTACGAAATTTTGAGACAGGGTCAGAAGGACTTTGTCGTCGAAGCAGGCCCGGCGGGCGGAGACTGGGATATGCTGATCGGCGAGGGAAGAGTAAAGGTTTACAATAACTGTTATACTGCGAACTCCGGATATACCAACGTTTCCAGACGTTTCAGAGCTGCTGCGGAAGCGGGAACCATCCATATGGAAGACTATTCTCAGGACGCGATGATGCTGATGCTTCACGCGGCGGCGCTCGGGCTTCCGTACCTTCCTGTCAAACTCATGTTGGGAAGCGACCTGGAGGACAAGTGGGGAATCAGTAAGGAAGTGAGAGCTACGCTTGACAAAGTTCCGAATGACAAACTCGTCATCGTGGACAACCCGTTCAATCCGGGAGAAAGAATTTGCGCACTTCCCGTTCCGAGACTCGACACTGCAATCATCCATGTGCAGAAGGCGTCACCGGACGGAACCTGCTCGATCGAAGGGGACGAATTCCACGACATCGACATTGCGGTTGCGGCGAGAAAGACCATCATCACTTGCGAAGAGCTTGTGACAAATGAAGAAATCAGAAAAGACCCTTCCAAAAACTCCGTTCCGGCATTCTGTGTCGATGCGGTCGTCCTTGCGCCGTTCGGAGCTCATCCGTCACAATGCTACAACTACTACGACTATGACAAAGAATTCCTCAAGAACTACGACGCCGTGACAAAGACGGACGAAGACTTTAAGAAATTCCTCGACGAATGGGTATACGGTGTGAAGTCGCACGAAGAATACATCGAAAAACTCGGCGTAAACAGACTTCTCAAGTACAGAAATGTCCTGGGCTACGGATATTCAAAAGAATCACTATAGGATGGGAGGAAGACATGGCAGATTATACGAATTATACGAATAAAGAAATGCAGGCGGTGACCATCGCGAAAGAGATTAAGGACGGTCAGATCGTCGTTGTCGGAACGGGAC
>JAUMXJ010000201.1 GCA_030529205.1 Bacillota bacterium
ATCTGAAGGAGCAAAATATCGAGCCCGGTGAATCCTATGAAAAAATTCTGAAAAAATTATCCGAATCCAAAGAAACTTCCGTCAATGAATCCGATTTGCCTCAAAGCGGGAAACTTAAATTCGTAACGGAAAATCCGGATTTTCCGGAATTTCGTTCGCAGCTTCTCCAAAAAGGCGTTCGGGTCTTCGGCGTGAAAGCGACCGTTTCGGCTCTTTATTCCGATCATCATCATCCTGGGCTTTCTGCTGTATTTTCAAAAAGGAATGGAACCCAAGGATTCTGAAATGATCACGGATATTCCCGATACGAAGTTCGAAAGCATCGCCGGATACTCCACATTAAAAAACGACTCCAAGTTCATCCTGGATTTCCTGAAAAACCCGAAACGATACACCGAAATCGGTGCCCGACTGCCGAACGGTGTCATCTTCTACGGGCCTCCGGGCACCGGAAAAACCCTGATGGCAAAAGCCATCGCCGGAGAAGCCAACGTTCCTTTTTTCAAAGCGAACGGATCGGACTTTGTCGAACTCTATGTAGGGCTGGGTGCCAGACGTGTGCGCAAACTCTATAAAACCGCGCGAAAACATGCGCCTTGTATCGTTTTCATCGACGAGATCGATTCCGTCGGCGGGGCCAGAGGACAGTTCCGAGGCAGTTCGGAAGATGACAAGACTCTGACCGCACTTTTAAACGAACTGGACGGTTTCAGCGGCAATGAAGGGGTCATCACGATTGCGGCGACCAACAGACTGCAGGATCTGGATCCTGCGCTGATTCGTCCGGGACGATTCGACCGCCAGCTTGCCGTTCCGTTGCCGGACAAGGAAGAGCGCCTTGCCATCCTTAATCTGTATGTCAAAGATAAAAAAATATCCGATGATCTTTCCATCGAACAATTAGCGAACAAAACCGTCGGTTTCAGTCCTTCCGAACTGGAAAACCTCATGAACGAAGCGGCGATCAAAGCGGTAACCAAAGACCGTGACATCATCATGCAGGACGATATCGACGATGCTTACCTGCGTATCCTGATCAAAGGCGACAAAAAAGAACCGAAAGAAACCAATACCGAACAGGAACGGATCGTTGCCTACCATGAGGCCGGTCATGCGATCGTCGGACATGTATTGGGCAAGCCGATCCTGGAAGTCAGCATCATTCCGACCACTTCCGGCGCCGGCGGATACACGATCAATCAACCCAAAGAAGGTCTCAAAAGCAAAGCGGATATGAAAAATGAAGTCCGTTTGCTTTACGGCGGACGCGCTGCGGAAAGCATCATCGCGAAAACGGAAGACGATATCACCACGGGCGCCGTCTCCGATATCGAACAGGCCACTCATATCATCTCCCAGATTATCAAGACCTGGGGAATGAATGACAGCATTGTCAATTTAGATGTCCTTGGGATGAGAGAGCCGAGCGAAAAATATATTGAGGAAGCCAAACAACTTGCCGAAGAACTGTTTCAAGATACCCGATCCATCCTGCTGCGACATCGTCGCTCGCTGGATCGTTTGGCCGAGACGCTGATCGAAAAAAGCATCATCGATTCGAAAGTTTTTCTGGAAGTGATGGAATCTACCCAAGAAAACGAGTTAACGAAAGAAGAGGTTATGTAATTCATGTCAATTTATGATATTTCGGTCCGGCAAATATCCGGAGAGACGATCTCTCTGTTCGCCTTTAAAAATAAAGTTCTGCTGATCGTAAATACCGCCTGCAAATGTAAATTGGTAACCCAGCTTCGAGATCTCGAAGGTCTCTACAACAAATACAAGCATCAGGATTTTGTTGTTCTTGCTTTTCCGTGCAATCAGTTTGCCGGACAGGAACCTTTGGAGGGAGAAGAAATCCGATCTCTTTGCGAGGTCAAATTCGGAGTGACCTTTCCGATTTTTTCCAAAATCGAAGTCAACGGCGAAGGAGAATCTCCGCTGTATACCTTTTTGAAATCCCGACAGAAAGGATTTCTCAATGACAATATCAAATGGAATTTCACTAAATTTCTCATAGACCGAAACGGTGAAGTCATCAAACGATTTTCTCCCTTGACCAGTGCACAGGATATCGAATCCTATATACTCAATAACGACATTCTGTAAGAATCAAAAAACGAAACTGCCGAAAACCCTCTGAATATTGGGTTTCGGCAGTTTTTTTATCTTCGTGTCTCAATTATTTGGTTTTGGATTTTTCCTTAAGCCAAGCGGAAATCATCGGTGCAACTTCCTTCTTCGCCTTCGAGCTGACATACATACCGATGTGACCGGTAGGAATTCCATGCGTCTCGATATCTTTCGTACCGA
>JAUMXJ010000202.1 GCA_030529205.1 Bacillota bacterium
GACGCTGAGAAATACGAAGCGTTTGCTGCTTCCGAGGAGTAGATTATGTTCCCATACATACCGGCCACAGAGGCTGATAAAAAGGAGATGCTCAAGGTCATCGGTTTGGATTCCGCAGACCGTCTCTTTGACGACATCCCGAGCGCATTTCGATTGAAAGAGGCGCTCAAATTGCCGAAGGCAAAATCCGAGCTCGAAGTAATGAAGTACATGGAGAGCCTGGCTGCGATGAACAAAAGTGTCAATCAGTACACATGCTTCCTCGGTGCGGGCGCTTATGACCACTATGTACCGACCACGGTCGACGCCATCATTTCCCGTTCGGAATTCTACACCTCGTATACCCCGTACCAGCCCGAGATTTCACAAGGCACACTGCAATACATCTTTGAATTTCAGACTCTGATTACCAGACTGACCGGAATGGATGTAGCCAATGCCTCTCTTTATGACGGCGGTACCGCATGTGCGGAAGCGGCGATTATGGCATGTGCCAATGCGAAGCGCAAAGAAATTGTCGTTTCCAAGTCCATTCATCCGAATTCTATGGCGATTCTGAAGACATACTGCCACGGTCAGAGCATCAATCTGATTGAAGTCGACATGCATGAAGGCAGAACCTGTTTGGATGATTTAAAAGCGAAGATGACGCCGAATACGGCGGGGGTTATTCTGCAAAGCCCGAACTATTTCGGATTGATTGAAGATGTGGCGGGCGCGACCGAAATCGCACATACCGTCAAAAAGTGCAGTATGATTCTCTCCACCGATCCGTTCGTCCTTCCGGTGCTGAAGACTCCGGCGGAATACGGAGTGGACATCGTGGTGGGAGAAGCACAGTCCATCGGGCTTGCGCTCAACTACGGCGGTCCGTATGTCGGAATCATTGCGGCGAAAGAAGAGTATATGCGAAAGATGCCGGGAAGGCTCGTGGGTCAGACCATCGATGCGGACGGCAAGAGATCTTTCGTGCTCACGCTCGCGGCAAGAGAACAGCACATCAGAAGAGAGAAGGCGACTTCCAATATTTGTACCAACCAGGGTCTGATGACACTCGCCTGTGCGGTCCATATGTGCACCATGGGTAAGGCGGGCATGACCGAGGCGGCTTCCCAAGCTCTTTCCAAGGCACATTACGCATTTGAAAAGCTCACCGCAAGCGGAAAATTCAAGCCGGTGTTCAACGGCCCGTTCTTCCTGGAGTTTGCACTTACATCCGACATTCCGGCTGAAAAAATCAACAAAGTGCTGTTGGAAAACGGCATTTTGGGCGGATATGCGCTCGAGAAGGATTTCCCTGAACTGAAAAACGCGGTCCTCTTTGCGGTAACCGAAAAGAGAACCAAGGAAGAGATTGACAGACTTGTCGAGGTATTGGAGGGAATAAAATGATTGAATACAACAATATAATTTTTGATTTATCGCACGCGGGCAGAAAAGCGTATGCGCTTCCTCCCCTTGATGTTCCTGAAAAATGTCCATGCAGTCTGCTTACCGAGGAGCATGTCCGAAAAACGGATCTCGATTTCCCGGAACTCTTCGAAGTCGATGTCATCAGACATTTTACAAATTTATCGAATAAGAACTTCGGCGTAGATACCGGATTCTATCCTCTGGGCTCCTGTACCATGAAGTACAACCCGAAAATCAATGAAAGAATGGCGCGTCTCGACGGCTTTGCCAACCTTCACCCGCTTCAGGACGAGAGTACGGTACAGGGTGCGCTGCGTATGATGTACGAGCTTGACGAGGCACTCTGTGAAATCACGGGCATGGATAAGATGAGCCTGGTTCCCGCTGCGGGAGCACACGGTGAATTTGCCGGAATCAGCACAATTAAGGCATATCATGAACACAGAGGCGATTTTAAGCGAGATAAGGTGATTATCCCGGATTCCGCTCACGGAACCAACCCTGCGACCGTTGTCATGGCGGGTTGTGATGTCATCGAAGTCAAATCCGACGCAAACGGGCTTGTGGACATCGAAGCGCTCAAAGCGGTTGTCGGAGACGACACCTGTGCGCTCATGCTCACCAATCCGAATACACTCGGAATCTTTGAAAAGCATATTACGGAGATCACCGACATTATTCACGGTGCCGGCGGACTTGTCTACTACGACGGTGCAAATGCCAACGCCATCCTCGGCCATGCGAGACCGGGGGACATGGGCTTTGATGTCGTGCATCTCAATATCCACAAGACATTCAGTACACCGCACGGCGGCGGCGGTCCGGGAACCGGTCCGATCGGAGTGAAGAAAATCCTCGAACCGTTCCTGCCTGTTCCAACTGTAGTAAAAGACGGTTC
>JAUMXJ010000203.1 GCA_030529205.1 Bacillota bacterium
CCTACATTCCTGTTGTTAAAATCGATAGGGATCGGCAATGGAATCCTCGTCAAAAATTGGAATGCCAAGATCAACCCTTGAATCATTTGACCCTCACCTTCTGTCCGACCACTATCAGATACACCTCATCACATAAATCTGCAACTCTTTGATTTACTCTTCCTTGAATGTCTCGAAACACTCTCGAAATATGATGTTCGGGAACTATGGACATCCCGACTTCATTTGTCACAATCGTCAATTTGCCGTTACAGTCACGTACTGAATGTATTAAAGAGAACACTTCCCTCATTACTCGATCTTCAATTTGTTGCATTAGATTTTGATCGATTCGCTCCTGCTCTCCAGCCATGTCAAACATAATATTGGAAGTCAAAACGGTCAAGCAATCCAAAAGATAATGTCGTTCCGATCCTATCGCTTGCGCTAAATCATAAGTTCCTTCATAGGTTCTCCATATGGAAGAACGCATCGCCCTGTGAAGAGCAACTCTTTGACGCATCTCTGCATCTTCAATTCTTGCGGTTGCAATATAACAAACATCTTGATAATCCACAAATAAACTTTCAGCAAATTTACTCTTTCCGCTTCTTGCTCCTCCGGTCACCAATCGAATCATAATAATCCCTCTTATCCGTTATCGAATATCAATCAATCCGGATCCGTCAATTTTTGCTCCGTCAAAAGTTCCCATATTTCGAAAAACATGAAATGCAACATCGACAATCTGCATAGCAAACGGACATCCGGTTCCTTCACCTAATCTCATCCCCATATCCAATATCGGATTTAGCCCCAATTCCCGCATAGCGTAAACAGCACCCGGTTCTTTCGAAAGATGAGAAGGGATCATATAATCCACTGAATGTGGAGCAAGTCTCGTTGCCAATAATGCGGCAACCGATGAAATATATCCGTCCACCACTACAGGTATTTGATTTTTTGCTCCGGAAAGGAATACTCCTGCCATTGCCGCAATATCAAATCCACCGACTTTTGCCAACACATCAACCGGATCTTTGGAATTCGGGCGATTTATCTCAATCCCTCGCCGAATCACAATTTTTTTATTCTCAAACATCTTCGGCTCCAATCCCGACCCCAGGCCACAGGTCTCATCTACACCCAAGCCTGAAAGCACACTTAATACCGCGGATGAAGTAGATGTGTTTCCAATCCCCAATTCTCCGGTCGCAATCATCTTATACCCTTCTGAGAACCATTCATCCCCGAGCGAAATACCTACTTCCAACGCTTGAACCGCCTGTTCTCTTGTCATCGCAGGTTCTTTCGAAAAATTCCTGGTACCGTATGCAATTTTTCTTCGAATCAGTCTCTCATCCTCAACATCGCCTGCCAAACCGCAATCCACGACTTTTAAATCAATGTGATGGAAATCCGCCATGGTCGCTGCTGCGGTAATTCCGTTCAACATATTCCGTACCAACTGAATCGTAACGGATTGGGGAATCACACTTACGCCTTCCTCACAAATTCCATTGTCAGCGGACATTACACACCACGCTTTTTTGTCTGCAACATAATTAACATCACGTGTCATCGCAACAATTTTTGAGGTAAGTGTTTCCAAGACACCTAAACTCCCCAAGGGATGGGCAATATTATCCCATAGTCGATACATCTTTTCTTCTAAAGAATGATCCAAAGGATCGATGGATTGAATGGTTTTATCCAACAATGTCATATCAAAATCCTCACTTTCTATTCAAAAGATCCACGAATTAAACTTACGGCTTTATTTAAATCTATTCCATTCTCCTCCCTACGACCGATAACGATCGTTTTTATACCTAAGCGTCTTGCCGCTCTTATTTTTTCGTCGGCACCTCCATTGGAGCCGGAGTCTTTCGTAACCAAATAATCCACCGCTTTTTCTTTCATCGTTAAATAATTTTGCTCTTCAGAAAATGGGCCGAGTTCGGCAATAATATCTTTCATCTCGACCCCGTTTTCTCTTAAAATGCGTATACTCTCTTCACTCGGCAACACTCGAAAGATAAATCGATTATCTCCCCGAAATTTGAGAAACTGAGGCGCATTTTTCGAACCCGTAGAAAAGAAAAAAGTACCGGAAAGTGATCGGATATATAGACACACGCTCTCCACATCATCTAAAAAAATCTCCTGATCGCCTGAAATCACTTTTGGTCTTACATATCTATAATACTCAATCTTTAAATCTTTTGCAACTTTTTTTGCGTTTTGTGAAACAAGCTCTGCGTAAGGGTGGCTCAAGTCTAAAATAGATTCAATATTCCTATCTTGACAAAATGACTTCATCTC
>JAUMXJ010000204.1 GCA_030529205.1 Bacillota bacterium
ATCTCCCACCTCACGCTGGTTTACAATGCTCTTATTGTGTTTATGCAGGAACTCGACCGGATCTTCTATGGTGATAATGTGCTCATCTCTCGTGTTGTTGATGTAATCAATCATCGCCGCCAAAGTCGTCGACTTCCCGCTCCCTGTGGGACCGGTGACGAGGACAAGCCCTCTCCTCTTTGATGCGATTTCCTTCAGTATCACGGGCAGATTGAGCTTATCGATTGTCGGAATGGTCAATCCAACCACTCTGAGCGCCATCGCCGCACTTCCCCTCTGTCGATACACATTGACACGATATCTTCCGAGACCGGGACGCGAAAAGGAGAGATCGATTTCTCCCTTCTCTTCGAACTTCGCCCATTGCTTCTCATTATGAATGACCTCTCTGGCGAGCTCTTCCGCCATATCCGGCATAATTCTCGTATCCCCGAGCCGATGAATTCTTCCGTTCACTCGCAAAAGCGGTGGTGATCCGACCGTAATATGTATGTCGGATGCTCCCGCCTCCATCGCCGTCCTTATCAAATCCTCTATCACATTTCACCTCAAATTTATGTTATCCGAACGAGTAAGTCACTCTGACCAACTCTTCCACGCTGGTTCTTCCTTCCAGCACAAGCTGCACACAGTTTTGATTGAGCGTCTTCAATCCTCCCTGACGCGCAGCATGCCACAATTCTTCCTCGCCGGCATTCGCAGAGACCAGACGCTTCATTGTCGTATCCATCAAAAGCACCTCGTGAATCGCCATTCTTCCTTTATATCCCGATCCTCCGCAGTGGTTACAGCCTTTACCCTGTTTCACGCTGACCTGCCTTGACGGATCGATGCCGAGAAATTGTTTCTCCTGCAGGGTCGCTTCCCTCACCTCTCCGCATTTCGGACAAATTCTCCGCACCAAACGCTGTGCGATGATTCCCACGACAGCGGATGATACCAGGTAACTCGGAATCCCCATGTCGGTCAGTCTCGCGATGGTCGATACCGTGTCGTTGGTATGCAGGGTAGAGAGCACGACGTGACCCGTAATCGCCGCACGAACCGCAATTTCGGCGGTTTCAGAGTCTCGAATTTCACCCACCATGATGATGTCGGGGTCCTGTCTCAGAATGGAGCGGAGTCCCGCAGGAAAGGTCATTCCCGCTTTGACATTTACCTGGACCTGGTTGATTCCGTCCAGTCGATACTCGACCGGATCTTCAACGGTGATGATATTCTTGGTCGGCTGATTCATCTCTTTCAAAATCGTATACAGAGTTGTCGTCTTACCGCTTCCCGTCGGCCCCGTAACCAGGACGATTCCCTCGGGAACGAGGAGCATCTTCATCAATTTCTCCTGGTTTTCCTTGGAAAATCCGAGCTGGTCGATGCTGAGGGCGAGTCCGCTCTTATCGAGGAGACGGATAACAACCTTTTCTCCGTACACCGTCGGAAGGACGGACACACGCATATCGAGCTGGTTTCCTTCAATCGTCGTCTCAACACGCCCGTCCTGCGGAACGCGCTTTTCGGAGATGTTCAGCTTCGACATAATCTTGATTCTGGTCACGAGAGCGGAGTGCATCGCAATTTCCTGACTCATCAGCTCTCTCAGTTCCCCGTCGATACGCATGCGAACCCTGAAATGGTATTCATAAGGCTCGATATGAATATCGGATGCCTTCGATTTGTATGCCTGCAGAATAATGGTATTGACCAATCGCACAATCGGCGCGGTGGACACCGAAGCGTCTTCGACCTTTTCTTCATGGACAAAATCCATTTTTTGTGCATTAAAATCTTCAATCGCGCTCTTCGCCTGATCGGAAGTATCGTAGTACCGGTTGACCGCCGACAGAATGTCTCTGCTGGAAGAAATCACAACGGAGATTTCCAATCCGGTTACCAGACGAATATCATCCTGCGCAATAATGTCGAGCGGGTCTTCCATCGCAATGGTCAGAATATTTCCGTCGATTTTGATGGGAATCAGCTTGTGCTTTTTTGCAAGAGATTCGGGAATGATTTTCGGCACCTTGGGATCGATTTGCATCGTGGCAATATCGACATAGGGGATCCCGAACTGATCGCTCAGGACATCAAACAATTGATCTTCCCCGATCATTCCCATTTTTATCAGTGTATTTCCAAGCCTTCCCCCGGTGTTTTTCTGCTCCGCCAGTGCTTTTTCAAGATTTTCTTTCGAGAGGAGCCCCTCGGAGACCAGGATATCACCGAGCCTCATTTTTCTTCGAATCATTGCAACCTCGCTCTGATGTAAAGATTTTTACCACATTTTATACTACCACAAATTGGATTTC
>JAUMXJ010000205.1 GCA_030529205.1 Bacillota bacterium
TGTATTTTTGGAGCACATTGACGGCATCTTCGAAGTTCATGCCGCGCACATCGATTTCGGGCCTGACGCTCGCGGATTTGAGCATTCCCGTGCCGAATTCTCCTGCACCGTACTTTCTTTTCGAACCGGATTTCTCCTCCGATGTGCGTTCACCCAGATACTGAAGCTGATTGATATTCGCCTTCATTTTCATAGAGCCGAGGGCAATTTCGCAGTCTCCTTTGGCGTTCGGCGCACTGATGACGACACCCTGAGTCTTGAGCGGCAGAAACATGACTTTGCTGCCCTCTTTAAACACAATCTCCTTCCCCTCGTGGGAGGCCACAGCTTCAAAATCAAACGCACTGTCGCTGAGTTCATCCATATTGTCCTTCAGCCTTTTTTTCAGCCGATCCGCACCCTGTGCATTGCTGCCGATGTTCTTGAGTTCTTTGACGACGGCTTCGACTTCCTGCTTCGCCTTTCGAAGGATTGCTCTTCCTTCCGCACGGGCATCGGCAATGATTCGATCCTTATCCTGCTTGATTTTCTGTTCGATCTCTTCGTTTCGTTTCTTTAATGTCGCGGCGTCCAAACGCAAACGGATGGCCTCATCCCGCTCTTTTTCCGCGACTTGCTGACTTTCCGTCACCTTTGCCAGCACCTGTTCGAAATCCACACTTTGCGTCATCAGCCTGGACTTCGCATCCTCGATGATTCCTGTGCCGAGCCCGAGTTTCTTGGATATCTCGAACGCATTGGACTTGCCCGGAATTCCGACGAGAAGTCGATAGGTCGGACTGAGAGTTGCAACATCGAACTCCACCGAAGCGTTTTCGACGCCTTCGTTGACGAGCGCATACTGCTTAAGCTCCGCATAATGAGTCGTGGCAATGGTAAGAAGACCTCTTCTCCTGAACGTCTCGAGAATCGAAATGGCAAGTGCTGCGCCCTCGGTCGGATCCGTACCCGCGCCGAGCTCGTCGAGAAGCACCAGGGATCTAGAATCGGCCACCTTCAAAATCCAGACGATATTGGTCATATGCGCGGAAAAAGTCGACAAACTCTGCGCAATGCTCTGTTCATCCCCGATGTCCGCCAGGACATGTTCGAAAATCGGCATCGTCGTCCCGTGATCCGCCGGCAGATGCAGCCCGGACTGCGCCATCAGCGCAAAAATGCCCACCGTCTTCAAACTCACCGTCTTTCCGCCGGTATTCGGTCCCGTAATCAGCAAGGTCTGAAAACTCTTTCCCACCCAAATATTCAGCGGCACCACTTTGTCCGCCGGCAGGAGGGGGTGTCTCCCGTTGCGAATTTTGACAAATCTCTCCTCGGTAATTTCAGGAAGTACCGCCTTATACTTGAGCGCCAACTTTCCCTTTCCTACGACAAAATCAAGTGCCGTCATAATGTCCGCATTCTGTCTGAGACTCGCCGCAACACTGCCCACGCCAGCACTCAGCTCCGTTAAAATTTTCCTGATTTCCTCATCTTCTTCAAGTGCAAGCGTCGTGAGATCGTTATTGAGATTGACCACCGCCATCGGCTCAATATACACCGTGCCGCCCTTCGCGCTCTGGTCATGCACCATTCCGCTGACACTGTTGCGATGCTCCGCTTTTACAGGCAACACAAACCGGTCATTGCGAATCGTCACAATGGTATCCTGTAAATATTTAGAAAAAGCCTGGGAAGTGACCATGGAATTCAACCGGTCGCGAATCTCGTTTTTTTTGCTTTCAATTTTTCGTCTGATGCTCCTCAGTGCGGAAGAAGCGTTATCGGAGATCAAATTTTCGCCCAATATCGCATTTTCAATTTCTTTCTCCAATTGCGAATGCACCGAAATCGCCCTGACAAGCGAGCCGATATACCGAAACTGTTCGGTCTTATCCATCAAAAACGCCCTGAGCTTCCTCGACGCGCGAAGCGTATCTCCGACTTCCAAAAGTCTCTTCGGGGAGAGCATGGACCCGATTTCAGCGAGTTTGACGGTCTCGCTGATATCGTGGAAATTTCCGAGTGCAATCGTACCGTGCGCAATGAGGAGTTCGAGCGCCTCGGACGTCTGATTCTGAAGTTCCCGCACCTCGGACACACGCGTGCTCGGCACGAGTTCTCTCGCCATGCGCTTCGCCATCGGAGAAGCGCACATCTCCGCGAGCATCTCGCGCACTTTGTCAAATTCAAGCTTATGAATGCTCTTCTGCATGCTCTCGTCCGCATGATGCGGGTCGGATGTCTTTTGTAATTCGAAATGTTCCATTTTAATATTCCATTTTATTTCAGTATGCCTGATTTGTCTGTATTTTGTCTGTATT
>JAUMXJ010000206.1 GCA_030529205.1 Bacillota bacterium
CTTTTCGAACCCGGTTGAACGAAGAAATCGTTCCCGGCCCTCCGATACATCCTCCCGGACATGCCATTCCTTCCAGCAAATAACCGTTCTTCTTTCCGGCTTTTGCCAGACGCATCATCTGAACACAGTCCTGCAGGGTATCGCAGCTCTCGACGAGAACCTCCCGGTTCGGATCGATTCTCAAGATCGCATCTTTAACTGCAGCCGCGACTCCGCCGGCAACCGCATAACCTCTCGCCGTGGCGGAAGCGTCGTCCTCGACGGATCGGGTTACTTCGATCTCGGACAGTTCGATTTCCTGTGCGACGAACATTCCCATCAACTCTTCAAAGGTGATGACGAAGTCGACATAACCTTTGACGGTGTCTTTCAACGCCTCATATTTTTTGGATACGCACGGTCCGATGAAGACGACACGCGCGTCCGGTTCTTTCCCCTTGTGATATTTTGCCGCTTCGATCATCGGAGATGCCGAGTTGGAGACATACTTTGCCTCCGACGGGAACATCTGCTCGATCAGCACCGACCACGAAGCGCAGCAACTGGTTCCCATGTACGGGATTTCATTCGGCACTTTTTCCACGAATTCCCGAGACTCTTTCAATGTGGTGAAATCGGCTCCGAGAGCTACTTCAACAACTCCTCGGAAGCCCAACATCTTCAAACCTTCTACAATTTGCATCGGTTTTACGAGCGGTCCGAACTGAGAGACGAATGCCGGCGCGAGCATGGCATATACTTTATCTCCCTTTTTGATCGATCGAATCAACTGATATAATTGCGTCTTGTCCGCAATCGCACCGAACGGACACTGCGTAATGCATCTTCCGCACGCCACACACTTGTCATGATTGATTACGGCTCGACCTAAGTAATCGCTTTCAATCGCGTTGACTCCGCATACGCTGGAGCACGGTCGATCATATTGGATGATCGCCGAATATGGACATGTATTCTTACATCTTCCGCACTTTACACATTTTGCCGTATCTATAATCGTTCTGGTCTCACCCATCGTGATCGCTCCGACCGGACATACGTTGATGCAGGGATGTGCATAGCACTGTTTACATTGATCGGTTACGAAAAAACCCTTTGTCTTACACGCTTCACAAGCCACCGCCATGACATCGACCAGCGGCGTTTCGTAACACATTTCGTCCACGTCAATGTCTTCAATGCCTTCCGTAATACTTCGAAACTCATCCGCTTTGTGAGCGCTCAATCCCAATCCCATTCTCAATCTCTGCCCGACGATCGCCCTCTCCTTAAAGATGGAACCTTTAAACGAGCCCACTTCTCCCGGAAGAATCCGATAGATGGATTCCTGTAGTCGTTGCAGCGGAACATCTTCATAAGCCAATCGTGCAATTTCGGCGAATACCTGTCTTCTGATCTTTATTATGTCTACATAACTTTCTTTCATTCTCTGCTCCTACCCTTCCACATAGTTCATTATTCTTTCCATCACGGCATTCGTAGATGCCTTTAACATAACTTCGCCATCAATTTCCACGACCGGACACAAGGTCTTGTCCTGTTTGCAAAAAGCGAGACACTTCACAACATTCAGCCTGAGTTCCTTCCCCGAACTCTCAAACTGACCGTCTTCGAGCATCTCCCGGACTTCCTCAACGGCGTCGATGATGGCGCCGGAGCCCATCATCGTACAGGACGAACCCGCACAAATTCGTATAATCATATAACCCCTCCTCCTTTGCTCTTAATTGTATATGGTTTTTTCAAAAAAAGCAATAGAGAATACGGGGAGGTGCGAAGGTTCCCCATTAATTTAATAAAGATCGATGATGAGGACTCCGACTTTTCCCGCAGGTACATCGTACAGTTTCATGATCGCCTGTGTGTACAATTTCATTTGATAGCGATATTTCTCTCGAAGCGAATGACGAAAAGCCTCGATCGACACTCCTCCGGTCTTTACATTCGTCTTGAAGTCACAAACCGTAAACTCTCCGACATCGTTTTTCAACACCAGATCCATCTTCCCTCGAACCAAAAACCGCTCCGGCTCGGTTCCGAAAGTTTTTAAAGTCATCTCTCTCGCCATTTCCGAATCCGGGTCGACTGCAAGCACAAAGGGTAATTCGGGATATATCCGGCAACTTGAATCCAGCAAAGGCATGACTTTTTGAATCCAAACTTTTTCCAATATGCCGAGCGTCTTTTTCTTTAAAATTTCATACACACACCGAACCCGCTCGGAATAATCCATTCTCCACATTTCCGTCAAAGACACTTCACCCATTAATGTCAGACCGACCAACG
>JAUMXJ010000207.1 GCA_030529205.1 Bacillota bacterium
AGCGAATTCCTGTCTCCGCTCTGCAATACCAGGACGGATGAGTACGGCGGCAATCCCGAAAACAGAGTGCGAATTTTGGGCGAGATTTTGGATGCCGTACGAAGTGTCTGGAAAGATAAGCCGATCGAAGTGAGAGTCAGTGCGGAAGATTATGCGGAAGGAGGCAATACGGCACACGATCTCGCCGACATGCTCAATATGGTGAAGAGCAAAGGAATAGATTCCGTGAACGTCAGCAGCGGCGGTGTGGTGAATGTGATGCCGAAGGTGTTTCCGAATTACCAGGTGCCGTTTGCGAAAATCATCCGCGATGTCACGGCGCTCCCGGTGGTTGCGGGCGGTCTCATAGAAAGTGCGCGGGAAGCCGAAAGAATCATAGCGGACGGAGAAGCCGACCAGGTTTATTGGGGAAGAGAGCTTTTGCGAAATCCGTATTTTCCGCTGCATGCGATGAAGGAAACGGCGCCGGAGCAGATGGCTTCGGCAGTTCCGACTCAGTATAAACGAGCGTTCTAAAATCTCGGGTTCGTCCTGATTTTCTTTATCGCCCGGACACCTTCGCCTTTTTCGAATTTTTTCAAAAAAAAAAGATTGACCTTACACCGAACTGCAATGATAACCTCGGTTCAGGAGGAAGAGATATGATGACCATCAAGGATTTTGCCAAAATGTGCGGCTGCAATACGCAGACGCTGAGGTACTATGACCGCATCAATCTGCTCAAGCCGGCAAAGGTGGATGACATGACGGGGTATCGGTACTACGAAGTCGGGCAGGCATTTGACTACATTAAAATCAAAAATCTGCAAATGGCGGAATTCAGCATTGATGAAATCAAAAAATTGCTTTTCATGTCGGACGGAGAGGTATATCGGGCGTTTCAGGATAAAATCGCATTTCACAAAGAACGTCTCTCAAAAGTCATATCTCGCTGAGACGAAACTGATGGAAAAATTAATTGCAACCCTTACGGAACTTTTTTTTACGGATGAAAATCAGGCGGAACAATTAAAGGAATTCGGCTTGGAGGCATCGGACGTTCCGAAAATGATCGAGATGTTTCGGGATTACTTTCAAAAAAGGATGGAGAAACACAGTGAACTTTATCTTCGAACCGATGACAATGTCGTCAGCGGGTACGAAGAGATCATCAAGGAAATCGAGAAAATCGATAAGCGCGATTTGCCGAAGCAGATTCTGATCGGCGATCGGGATACGGTCAATCGCAACCCGTTTCAAATGGAAGAAAACATAGAAATCTGGAGTCGGGACGGCTGGAACCGTGTGCATGAAATCATCCATGAAATCCCCGTCCCGGAGAAAGGAAGCACCTATTCGTATGTATTTCGCATCAAGAACTATGGGAATATTCTCTCCTACGGAAGCATGTTCCTGTACGCGTTGATGGCCAAGCGCGATTTGAAAGAATTCGATATCAACTGTCTCGTTCACGAAAGCACCGACGGCGAGAACCATCTCACGGTCATGGCAAATTCTGCCGCAAAGTGACGGAACTACGCAATATGCAAAAAAACCTCCCGATTTCGAACGGGGGGTTTTTAACATAGCATTGAAATTGCTTTTTGAACAGATGTGGCCTTACAAAGCCTTTTCATCGTGCAACATGCAGTTTTTCGCGGTCTCTTTTCCGAACCAGCCTTCGCCCTCGGATATATTCGGATAAAGACGAAGAAGCTCAGACAGTTCGTCCTCCGACAGTTCGCCGATGTCTTCGACAGGTCGATGCGACTCGACGACGACATACTTATGATCCCCGTCCGCTCTTCTGTATACTCCGATGACCTTGATTTCCGCTTCATCTCCCGGAAGGAATCCCTCCTTATTGCCGGTAATCAGAATACAGTCCCAATGCGGAAGAGGCGGGGTTCCCGATTCTTTGATCCAGCCGTACGGATACATGACCCCTCTTTCATATAACAGGGAGCGGTACTTCGTCTCGAAAAACCGTTTTGTTTCAGGATCGTACTTCATTCTCATCGGATGTCGGCAAGTTTGCTCGACCACCATGTGCATTGTTTTTCCTCCGATTCATCTGTAAAATAATCTAAAAAAAATCCCGCTAATCACAAATTAACGGGATTTTTCTTGCGGAATGGTGCAACCCACAGGACTCGAACCTGTAACCGCCTGATTCGTAGTCAGGGACTCTATCCAGTTGAGCTAGGGCTGCGAATTGGAGGCGGCGACCGGATTTGAACCGGTGAATAAAGGTTTTGCAGACCTGTGCCT
>JAUMXJ010000208.1 GCA_030529205.1 Bacillota bacterium
AACTGAAGAATATGCAAATGCATAAATCATTTTGACACAAATTTTAGATGAAAGATATGCTGATACAGCAGAAGAGGAAAATCTCGAAAGGCGAACAAAAGAGCGTGGAATTATTCGAAAAGCGGCCACAAAATCAATTCGCAAAGCGATCCTTGTTGGAGCTGAAATTCAGGTGGGTGTGAGATTTTCATCGGACAGCATCAATTATAGGGTGAGCGAAAAACTTCCGGAAGAAAATGCATACAAACTTGAGGCGGAAACTCCGGGAAGGATAGGTAATGAGTATTCGGGAGTAATATATCCGCTTGATTACGTTGAAGGAATGTCTTCCGCTACAATCACCGATGTCCTCATCCCCGGTGAGGATGAAGAATCTGATGACGAACTCAGGTGGCGATATTTTCAATCCTTTAACAGCCAAGCGTTCGGAGGAAATATCGCCGACTACAAGGAAAAAGTCGACGCGCTACAGGGCGTTGGTGGCGTCAAGGTATATCCGACAAAAAACGGCGCCGGCACGGTCGGGCTGACGATTATAAATTCCGACTACGGTGTGCCATCGTCCGAGCTGATTCAGCAGGTGCAAACGGCGATTGACCCCGTGGAGATGACAGGTGAAGGAAAGGGTATTGCGCCGATTGGGCATAAAGTTACGGTATCAGGCGTTACGGAAAAGGTCATCAACATCGCCACCACGATCACATACGCAAGCGGATGGAATTACGAAGAAGCAAAGACGCATATTGAGAGCGCGGTTGATGCGTATTTTAAAGAACTTTCCAAGTCCTGGTCAGACAGCGAAACAATTGTTGTGCGCATCGCACAGATTGAAACAAGACTGCTGAATCTCGATGCCGTGCTGGACATTGCGAATACAACGCTGAACGGTGAAGCAGTGAATATTCAGCTTGCGGTCGACGAGATTCCGAAAAGGGGGACAGTAATTGGATAGAAAACTGATTGATTACCTTCCGGAGCACTCTCAGGAAATCCTCGAAATGAGGGCGATTATGGCGGCGGAGCAAAAGGAATTTGAAAGGCTATGGGCTGAAATCGATAACACGAAGAAAGACCAATTCCTTGTCACTGCGACCGAAAACGGAATAGCAAGATGGGAAAAGATGCTGAAGATATCGCCGAAGGGAACGGACACAATCGAGGAGAGACGGCTCAGGATCCTGGCGAAGGTGAATGAGCAGCTGCCGTTCACAAAGGTGACACTCGCACAGTCCCTTACGGCACTCTGCGGCGAAGGTGGATACAAGATGGACATCAGGTATGGCGAGTACCGCGTGCGTGTCCTCGTCGCCCTCACAGCAAAGAAGATGGTCGATGAAGTGCAGAAACTCCTTCAGAGGGTGCTGCCGGCGAACCTCTTAATCGAGGTGACGCTGCTGTACAACACGTGGGAGAAAACTAAGGCTAAGACGTGGGGAGAACTACTCAGCCGCAAGTGGCGAGGCGTCAAGGAGGATGAATGAAACAGACAACAAGATTAAGACTGAATAAACCGGACTATGAAGATTTTGCTGACGTTGAAAAACTCAATGAAAACTTCGACTTGCTCGACGCAGCCGTGCAAAAGAAAAACACCCGCCAGGTCCTCACAATCACCACCTCGGATTGGCTGCCTTACTCGGCGCCGAACGAGGATTGGACGAAGAAGAAAGAAATTGCGATTGAGGGAATCACGGCGGATGACGTTCCGCAGCTGAATTTTACCCGTGATTGCAAGGCAGCTGCTACGGATGCGGGCGTCACACAGGTCGAGACGGAGAACGGCAAGCTGGTGCTGTACGCGGAATCAGTACCAAGCAAGACCCTCACAGCAGAATTGCTGCTGCACAAAGCATAGGAGGCAAGAAAAATCATGGCAAACGGACAGACGAACATAGCAGGCGGGAAGCCACTGTCAGGCACAGCGCAGCCGTCGGATGTGCGCATGGGGATGACTTATCCGGATGGGAAGGAACTCAGGTCGGGCACACTCGACCTCACGAATCTCCTTCCAGAGAATATCAGGAGTGGTGTTACAGTCGGTGGGGTGGCGGGGGTGTTTAAGGATATACCCACAGCGAGTCTTTACGACAACCTCGAAGGAGATCCGGAAAAGCGAATGCTAAAAGGCGATAAAGTTGGATATTTACGGTGTATGAACTATGATAACCGAAACTTTTTCAGAACTTTTATGAAAGGAAAAATAAGTGTTAGAGTTTATTATAATCAGCTTATTTATCACTTTCAGATAT
>JAUMXJ010000209.1 GCA_030529205.1 Bacillota bacterium
TCGATTGACCCGAGCAAAATCAACATGGTTCAGGATCAGGAGGTGATCCTGTATTGGAATAAGACGCTCCCGATTATCAGATTGGGCAGAGTGCTCGATGTTCCGAATCAAAATGATCATCATGCGGAAGGTTCCATGGTGGTCGTCATTGTGAAGAAAGGGGATTTGGAAGCCGGCATTGTCGTGGACAGTTTAATCGGACAGCAGGAAATCGTAATCAAATCTCTCGGTAAATACTTAACAGGTACCAAGGTGATTGCGGGAGCAACGATTCTGGGTAACGGTTCCGTTGCTCTGATTGTCGATCCGAATCAGCTGTTTTAGGAGGTCTTATGGCGTTGAGAGAATATGTCATTTTTAAATTGCAAGGCGAGTTCTACGGCGTGGAAGTGGAATATGTCGAAAACATCGAAAAACTTGTTGAAATTACAAGAGTTCCTTACACGGAACCTTCCGTGAAAGGTGTGGTGAATCTCCGCGGCATTATTGTTCCGGTAATCGATTTGCGTATCAAATTCGGTCTCGGACAGGTTGAATACGGTGAAGATACCCGCATGATCGTCGTCAATTACGATGACGGAAAAATCGGAATGCTCGTGGATTCAAGTTCCGAAACGTTCCAGGTGAACGATGAGGACATCGATTCCGCTACCAATATCAGCAAAAAGTCCAGTATTGAATATATCAGAAGCATCGGAAAAAAAGACGGTAGAGTTGTCATGCTCATCGACTTGGCAAAAGTCTTAAGTACGGAGGTATAGAATGCCGTTTGAGTTCGGGAGTGTCCAGAACAGCATCGTAATCGATGTGCTTCGCGAAATCGGGAATATCGGAGCGGGCAATGCCGCCACCTCTTTGGCGAATTTGATAAATAAAAAAGTTGACATGAAAGTTCCTGTTGTCAGCTTGCTTGAGTTCAGTGAGGTTCCCGAGATTTTGGGGGGAGCCGAAAATATTGTCGCCGGCATTTTTTTCAAGATCGAAGGGGATATCACCGGATCCATCATGTTTGTCCTGGATCGGAAAAGTGCCTTCAACTTGGTTAATCTGCTCATGCCGATTGACGCGAAAGAGTTTGATGAAATGACGCGCTCCGCACTGATGGAAATCGGCAATATTTTGTCGGGAGCATATATTTCGTCGTTGTCCGCGCTGACAAATTTGAATTTGAAGATTTCAGTACCCGCTATTTGTATTGATATGGCAGGCGCTATTTTGTCCGTTCCCGCGATTGAATTCGGTCTGGTTGCGGATCAGGTGATGATCATTAAGAATGAATTTGTAGATGAAATTACATCGGAAATGGTCGACGGATACTTTTTCCTGATTCCGGACTACGATTCATACGACAGATTGCTCGGGAGCCTTGGAGTGCAGTTATGAGCACAATGATAAAGGTTGGAATGGCGGATTTAAAAGTGGCGAAGTATCCGGATAATTTAACGACCCTGGGACTGGGTTCATGTATCGGAATCTGTATATACGATCCGAGTTCCAAGGTTGCGGGTATGGCGCATATTATGCTGCCCTCCAGCGAGGCAATCAAACAGAACAGCAATGTTGCAAAGTTTGCGGATACTGCAATCGTAAAGCTGCTCAAAGACATGGAGACTGCCGGTGCGAGAAAAGCAAAGTGCTTTGCCAAAATTGCAGGAGGAGCGCAGATGTTTTCTTTCAGCTCGAGCAATGATACGATGCGAATCGGAGAGCGAAATGCGGAGTCCGTACGAAAAGTTCTGAAATCGCTGTCAATTCCGCTCAAGGTTGATGAAACGGGAGGAAGTGTCGGACGCACCATTGAGTTTTATTCCGATACGGGCAGGTTGGTGATTAAGACGGCGGGGTCTCCGATTAAGGAATTGTAATGGATTACTTGGATCTGTGGAAACGTTTTAAGGAAAAGGGCGACAGTGCAGCAAAAGACGAGCTCATAGTGAGCTATGTTCCGCTTGTAAAAAACATAGCAGGGCGACTTTACGGTTCCTTTCATTCCCAGGTGGAGTACGATGATATTGTCGGCTACGGGATTATCGGTTTGATCGATGCCGTAGAAAAATTTGATTATAAAAAGAATATTAAATTTGAAACATATGCGAGTATTCGAATTCGCGGTTCCGTAGTGGATTATCTTCGCACAAACGATTGGATTCCGAGAAGTTTGAGAGCAAAGTATAAAAAAGTGGAAGAGATTATGGAACGCTTACAAGAGCAATATGACGGAGAGATTTCCGATTCCA
>JAUMXJ010000210.1 GCA_030529205.1 Bacillota bacterium
GAGAGATTGGATTCGATGAGCGAATTGACGGTGAAAGAGGCAACACAGGACGAACTACTGAACAGAGGGACGGTGTACATCGCCCCCGGAGATAAACATTTGAAAATTGTGAGACATTTAGGCGGCTTTATGATAAAATTAAACGATGACGAGCGTGTTTCCGGCCATCGACCATCCGTTGATGTTATGATGAATTCAATAGCTGAGAGCGTCGACATCCCCGTGGTGGGAGTGATTATGACGGGTATGGGGAATGATGGGACGGAAGGACTAACTCGTCTGAAAAAAAACGGGGCAATCATCATATCCCAGGATGAGGCGTCAAGTGTCGTCTTCGGTATGCCGGGTTCCGCTATCAGGGCGGGAGTTGTCGATCGCATAGTCGAACTGAATCGGATTGCGGACGAGATAAAAATAGCAGTGGAGGTTTAGCCATATGGATATGAATCAGTACTTAGAGATATTTATCGATGAATCCAAAGAACATCTTCAGCAGATGAATGAAATTCTGCTCAATATGGAGACGGACCAGGAGAATCTCAGTTATTTGGGAGAAATTTTCAGAATTGCACATACTCTCAAAGGGATGTCGGGGACCATGGGATTCAACAAATTGATGAATCTCACTCATAAGATGGAAACACTTATGGATCTTGTTCGCAACGGCTCATTGAAGGTCAGTCCCGTTATTATAGACGCTCTTTTTGAATGTCTCGACACATTGGAGAAATATGTTGAGAATCTCGAAAAGATCGGAAACGAAGGCGATATCGATTCTGAGGAATTGAGCAACAAGCTTGTGCGCATTGCGCAGGGCGGCGGTTTCGAAGCGGAAAAGAAAGAAACACCATCGACCGAGCAAGTACTCCATGTAAATGCAAATGTCGACTCCGACCGACAGGCGGATGGAGAGTTCAAAATTGAGTACATGGAAGTGAAGGATTTGATTGCACACGCTTCGGAGATGGGGGCACATGCCTATCTGATTCGCGTCGTTCTCGAAAATTCTTGCCTGTTGAAAGCGGCCAGGGCATTCATTGTCTTTAATACCCTGGAGAATTTCGGCGAGGTGATTATGTCACATCCGAGTCCCGAGGATATCGAAGACGAACGCTTTGAATTTGAATTTGAAATTCTGTATTTGACAAAACTGAGCTCCGACTTGATTCAGAGTGAACTGATGAAGGTGTCGGAGGTCGCTGAAGTGATTGTAAAACCGATTGAAATTGCGGCGGAAGAAAAGAAGCCGGCAGATGTCGAAGTTCCCTTGGATAAGTTGGATGATTCCGAAAAAGCGTCCTCCAAGGCACAGGCGAATACTCCTTCACAATCGGGCAATCAGTCCGCCGACAAGAATAAGGGCGGTAAGATGGTGCGCGTTGAAATCGGAAGGTTGGATAATCTGATGAACCTCGTCAGCGAGTTGATTATCATCAAAAACAGATTGGAAGAATTGGGAGCTGAGGATAAAAAAGCAAACAGCATAGACGAAGCCATCGAGTATCTGGAGCGCATTACGACCGATTTGCATACAGCCGTGATGAAAGTGCGCATGGTACCTGTCGAACATACATTCAACCGTTTCCCTAGATTGGTGCGAGACCTCTCCAAGGATCTCGGAAAGAACATCAAACTGATGATGTCGGGTGAAGAGACCGAAGTGGACAGAACCGTGATCGATGAAATCGGTGAGCCGCTGATTCACTTAATCAGAAATTCATTGGATCACGGCGTGGAATCCCCGGATGAAAGAGAAAAATCGGGCAAAAATCCTCAAGGTACGGTCGCACTTCGCGCATATCCGGACGGAAACACCGTAGTAATCGAGGTCGAGGATGACGGTCGCGGAATCAATCCGGAAAAAATTAAGAATAAAGCGCTGGAAAAAGGAATTGTCACGGAAGAAGCGGTCGCGCAAATGAAGGACAAGGAGATTATCAATCTTCTCTTTAGAGCCGGTTTCTCTACGGCTGAGACGGTCACCGATGTCTCGGGAAGAGGAGTCGGTTTGGATGTCGTGAAGGCAAAAATTGAGGCGATTAACGGCACCGTTGAGGTTGATACCGAGTGGGGCAAGGGATCTAAATTTATTATACGTCTTCCATTGACATTGGCTATTATCGATGCGCTCATGGTGAGATTGAGTGAAGAAAAGTTTGCAATTCCGCTGAACAATATCAAGGAAATTATTTCG
>JAUMXJ010000001.1:0-9782 GCA_030529205.1 Bacillota bacterium
GTCACCCGCCAAAATCATCCGCCTGCCGCGGGAAAAAGACGATACGGATACCGCATTTGCTTTGAAATATGTCTTGGAGCTGGGTTTCAGGGAGATTTATCTCATCGGTGCATTCGGCGCTCTGGCGGACCACAGTCTCGCCAATCTCGGCCTGCTCAAATTTGCCAGGGACAGAGGATCAAGAGCGGTGCTGATCGACGACTATTCCGTCATGGAGGTCATCACGGGGACCTCACGCATCTCCGACAGCCACCGTTACTTTTCGCTTCTCGCCATTTACGGAACGGCAAGCAATGTCAGCATTTCCAATGCAAAATACCGAATAAAAAACGCCACCGTCACACCGGAAAACCCTTTCGCCGTGAGCAATGAAATCATCGACGGCGATGCCCTGGTTTGCATCGGTGAAGGGGCGCTTCTATTGATTCAATCCGATCAACACTAATTCTTTTCTTGATCTCTCCCGATTTTGTCCAACTCTCTTTTCAGAGCTCCAAGTGAGGTTTGACTGATGAGAGCCTCCTTATTGCTGGTTCCCACGCGTTCATATACCTCACTTCTCAGAATAACGACATTTTTCGGTGCGTCGATTCCGATTTTCACTTTATTGTCTTCAATCCCGAGGACATAAACCTTGATATTGTCCCCAAAAACAATCCCTTCATCTTTTTTTCTCGTCAGAATCAGCATGCTACCCCCTCTTTTTGAACAGCGGGTGGTTGATGTCGTCTATTTCTTCCAATGCGACCTGCATCCCTTTGCGATTGGTTGTATTGATAATAATCGGTGCGGTTAGGTTGATGGTGGAGAATTCCACTTTTTTCGGCACGGTGACGACACCGTATACATACAGTTCTTCCGGCGTCTTGATGGACAACTTGTTGACAACGGAATCGTTCAGATTAAAATCATAGTCTTCCACAAACAAAAACGGACTTGTGACGACAAATGCCACATCCGGATTGTCGATACACTGGAGATAATGAAACGGAAAATCATTGTCTTCCGACAGTATAAGCACATACTTCCTTGTATCTTCAAATCCGGGGATGCCCTCGTCAAAAGTGATTACGGCATCTTCCGCGTATTCGATTTCTCCTAAATTTCTGCTTATAAATCTCATTCCTCTATTTTGCTCCTCTCTGCGTTTATGATATCAAATTTCATCAATATGTGTAATACTCAAATTTACCGGGCGTATAGGAAATCTGTACCCTTTTTCCCGTATCGGAAACATGCACTCTTCCCGGCTTGTAATGATAGTTCTTGGTGGCGGGATCCACCGTAATCTTCGGCGGCGTAGCCGGGATAACACCGTAGCCGAATTCCTGTTCAAACATTCCGAACGCGTTGTAATCCGCCTGTTCGGCAATCATGTCCGCACCGTTCTGAATTTCGATAAACTGATTGCCGTTGTCGACAATCCGGGCAATCCCTTTTGCAAGTACGGATTGCCCGTAAGATGTATTATCCGCACGAAAATCCGCCATCCCCTTCAGACCTACTTCGGCAAAGCTCTGACTTTGATCGATGTGAATTTTGCCGAGTTTGTGTTCCATTTCGAGTCTTGGTTTTTCGGTCGTGATATGTATGACATTCCAAGCGCCGTTTCCCTTCATATCGGTACGCGCCGGCGTCCTATTCCATCCGAGTCTGACTAATTTCATATAACGCGCTTCAATTACTACTTAATAAAGTCGACCAGGGAAGGCTGTATCACCCTGGAGCCGACGGACAATGAGGCACGATAAACGTTTTCCATGTTCTTGAACAGTGTAATCAATGTTCCGTAGTCCTCATTTTTGATTTTATCCATCAAACCCGTGAATGTCACGGTATTCTCTTCAATACGTCCCTTGATATAGTGTAAGCGGTTTGTTCGCCCTCCGATATCTCCGAGCACGGACAACGCCTGATCCAGCTGCTTACCCATAATATCAATATTTTGTCTCACTTTATCGTAATCTCCCGTATGCAACGCCTCGATAAAGCGATCCACATCATGGAGCATTTGCGACTTGGTTGCGATAACCGAATCCACCTTCAACTCGCCCTGAGTCACTTCGAACTTGAGATGAGCCGCGTGTGCGACATCCGCCCGAACCACACCTGTTCCGAAATGAGCATCCAGCGAAGATTGAAGTGCGGTCTGCAGCGCCGCGGCGTCGGGATAAGCGGAAAAATCCAGCTTGATATGCGCCGTCTTCGTCTTGCCGTCTTCATCGGTGTGTGTCACAACGATGCTTCTTTCTTTTTGCTCACGAGCGACGAGACTGTCCATCACTTTCAGCCCGCCGTGTGCACCGGCATCATAGACGCCGTTGACGGAATCTACGCCGTTTACATTTCTCACATCCTGAATATCCGCCGCATTTTCGTTAATGGAAATGGTGTGCGCGGCCCCCGCTTTTTTGTTGCGAATGACAAATCTGTCATTGTCATCAAAGAAGATGTCGGCATGATCGCTCAATTTGTGACCGAGTGCATTTTCCGCATTTGCAAACGCCCTGACAAATCGCTTCTTGTCCATCGGATTCGTGTGGTCGCTTGTCAGCTCGCTCGTCTTCACCGTGAAATCCACACCGTCCACATTGACCTTGATCGTACTGCCGTCGTACGCCTTTGTCGCATCGACCTTCATATTGATTTCAGAACGTTCCGCAGGAGTCGCTTTTACGGTCGCACGCGGCATAAAATCGGTCATCAGATTATGTTCCGGTACAATTCCGAACAACTGTGTCGGATGTACCCCGACCTTCATGATTTCTCCGACTGTAACCTCATACTGTATCACCGGTTTTTCTTCCACGCGCTCCGTCGTCATCAGGAGATGGAAAGATCCGTCCTCGTTAAAAAGCTTTTTATCGGTCTCCAGTCCGGAGAAGATATAGTTTCCCCCATTGGTAGAGTTTCCGAGGATGACAAGCTCTTTTTTCAATTGTTCGATTTCAATTGCGTATTTTTTGATATCCTCAGGGGTCTTCGGTTCATTCGACGCCGCAATCGCATGCTCTCTGAGCGTATGGAGAATCTCTTTGATATTCATCACGGCGTTGTGCGACACATTGTTGTACCCGTCTGCTGAAGTTACCGTTGACTTAAACTGCTGCAACATATTGACATCGGAGGTATATTTGAGAACTCTCGACACCCCGACGGGGTCATCCGAAGGGCGAAAAATACGTTTTCCTCCGCTGCTCAACTGCTTATGATACTTCGCCATATTGTTCTGATTGAGATTGAGATTGTAAAGCATCTCTCTCATCAACATATTATTACTGATTCTCATACCGATCTCCTACTCCTATCTACCGACCAATCCCAATCTGTTTACAAGCAAATCGAGCATTTCATCAAAAACATTGACCATCCTGGCATTTGCGGAATATGCGGTCTGATATTTCATCATGGACGCAATCTCCTCATCCAGTGAGACGGACATCACCGACTCGCGATTGATATTGTACTCTTTTACCAACAATTCCTGATTCTTGGTCACTCTGTATGCGTCCTGAGCATCCACCCCCAGGTTGGAAACCAAAGACTTCACGAAATCATCCGGCGCACCCCAATCGAACATATCCAAATGATGTCTTGTCTGAATCATCTTCAGCGCATTGGTGGAATCGCCCGCAAGGTTTTCCTTCTTGGTTGCCGCCGCAAGCTTGTTCAAATCCTCAAGATCCGAAGCCAACGAAAGCTCGGACGCCTTGATTTTATCAACAATATAGAATTTTTCATCCGATTGAAAAATCGTCTTATTCGCATAGAGCGGATTGTTTGCCAGGATTTGGTTCTTATTCTCTCGGATTTTTGCCAATTTTTCCTTTTCGGACAAATTCTCCGTGCCTTTCAGAACCGTCTCCGTGGTCTCGACGGCACTCGCTCCGTTTAATCCTTTCTTGAGTAAGTGCTCCCTGAATTGCGCCGAGCTCATCCCGTTCGTCGTAAACACAAAATGACCGGAAGAGCCGTCCAATCCGTATCCCTTTGCGTGCACTTCGTTCATCTCCGAAATGAATGTGGAAGCAAATTCATTGAGCTTATCAATGTAGTACGGGATGCCCTTTAAATCTCCGATCGGATTGTCCCGCACATCCTTCAAACCCTTCAGCTTTCCGGATCTTAAAAAGATTTCATTCCCGTTTGACCATGTCGCATCGTAAATGCCGTAGCTGTCATCATCATTGAGTCGGGTCTCACGCGGAGACATTTTGAACTGATCCGCACGATAATGCGATACCAGATGTTGTCCTCCGACCAGGACATGGAAGCGTTTTTTCTCATCTTCGTAATATTCGACATTCACATAGTTCGACAATTCATCCACCAGGACATTTCTTCTGTCGCGCAAGTCATTGGATCTTCCGCCCTCAATCTCGGCCTTGTGAATCGCCTCATTCATATCTCTTATTTTCTGTGCATATCCGTTGACGGTGTCCACTGCGGATCTGAACTGAAAGTTGAGGTCTTTTTGAATATCTTTGAGCATATTGGAACTGCGTCTCATCGCCTCCGAAAACGCAATAATATTCTGTCTGAGCGTCGCTCTTGCGGTCAAGTTTTCGGGATTCTCCTGCCAGGTTCTGAGCGCTTCATAAAATTTATCCAATCTCGTAGACAAACCGAACTCGGAAGGTTCGTTGAAAATGTCCTCCAACTGCTTGAGAACCTCGGTTCTGGACTCCCATTCGCTCTTGACGCTGTTTTCAAAGCGCAATTTATAGTCGAGATATTCATCTCGAACCTGTCTGATTGGGGTGATATCAACGCCTCTTCCGATCGAACCCATTCCGCCCGGAAGGTGATACGGGTTGTACGCCTGCGTATCCATCATCTGTCGCGAATATCCCTTTGTTCCCGCATTGGAAACGTTATGGGATACGATTCCAAGTTGCCTTTGGTTTGCAAACAAGCCCGACAACGCAATATTCAATCCTAAAAATCCGTTCGACATAAATACCTCAATACTTTCATCACACAATCATCTGTCAGTTCCGCAAGGACAAAGCTAAATCCTGACGTCAAATATACTCTTGCGCTCTTTCTCTCCGTAACCCGCTTCGACATCGTCTTCCGTAAGCATCTGAATGCTGAGATCGATGAGTGCGATTTTGTCTTCGAGCAGTTTGCTGTTGAACTTCGTCTCTTCACTGACCGTCCTGATGCCGACCAGGAGCTTATTTTTCTTGTCCATAAGCACTCTTCTCTCGTCATCCGGCAGTTGAACCGCAAGCTCAGAAATGGTTTTAAAATCCTTAAACCCGTGAACTTCCACAAGTTCCTTCACAGCTTTCCCTCTGATATCCTCCAACTTATAAAGAGCGCCGACAAGTCCCATCTCATGATTGACGAGTTTCTCCAGCTCATCCATCTTCTGATCGTTTATCAACGCCCTCTTTTTGGTTGCAATTTCAAGAAGTTCCGCGTATATTTCATTGGCCTTGTCCAAAGAGCCAAGCAACAATTCCAAACTCTTATTCATATAGCACCATCCCTTTCGCTTACAAAAAAGAAGCGGGGATTATAAAATCCCCACATGGGACATAAGTTTTTCAATAACTTCTTCCGCACTTGGTTTATACTTTCCGGAAGCCATGAGACTCTTAATTTCGGCAACTCTGTCCTCTCTGATCTCCGGAAGCGCATCAAATGCTTTTTTCGCCGCTTGAAGCTCACGCGCTGTGGAGGATATTTCCACCTTGTCCTTCGCGACATTCTCCGTGCCGGCAACTCTCCTGACATTCTTGCCATAGGCTCTCATAACATTTGAAATGCCTGTACTTTGAGTGATTTTCATAACGCCTCCTTGCTTCCCAATGGATCTTCTGTAATTTTTATCGGCAAAATGCGCATAGCTTAAGTAAAATTCTAAAAACCTTCTGTCCGACATCCCTCTTGTACCATTTATTAATTTCATATTTTTAATTTATTCAAAGTATTTGCGTATTCTAATGATATTAATTATCATTAATTTTGCATCCCGGATGCGAATTTGAAATTTTTGGAGGTTACCATGGAAAAAATAGTTGTGGTCGGTTCCAACCACGCAGGTACTGCTTTTATTAATACAGTCCTTGATCATTCCAAGGACAAACAAGTCGTCGTATTTGATGCGAACTCGAACATCAGCTTCCTCGGTTGCGGAATGGCACTTTGGATCGGCGGACAAATCAGAGGCTCCGAGGGTTTGTTTTACTCAAACAAAGACAAACTCACCGAAAAAGGCGCGAACATTCACATTGAAACGGAAGTAAAAAATATCGACTTTGACAAAAAAATTGTCTATGCGGAAGGAAAGAACGGAGAAAAATACGAAGAAACGTATGACAAACTTGTATTTGCAACAGGTTCCCTCCCTATTATTCCTCCGATTGCAGGAATTGAGCTGGAAAATGTCCAAAGAGTGAAGCTCTTCCAGGACGCAGCTGCCGTCATTAAAAAACTCGAAAATCCGGATATCAAGGATGTCGTCGTGGTCGGAGCGGGATACATCGGCGTTGAACTTGCGGAAGCGTTCAAAAGACACGGAAAAAACACCACATTGATCGACATTGCGGAAACATGCCTTCCTACCTACTACGATCCGGAATTCACCTCCATGATGAGAGACAACCTCGCAAAGAACGGTGTAAAACTCGCATTCGGTGAGGCGGTAAAAGCAATTGAAGGAGACGGAAAAGTCGAAAGAGTCGTCACGGACAAAGGGGTTCACAAAGCGGATATGGTTGTCATGGCGATCGGATTCAGACCGAACTGCGCACTTGGCAAAGACAGACTTGAAACATTCAGAAACGGAGCATATGTAGTCAATAAGAGACAGGAAACTTCCGAAAAAGATGTCTATGCAATCGGCGACTGCGCAACCGTTTATGACAACGCAATCAATGACAAAAACTACATTGCACTTGCATCCAATGCCGTTCGCTCGGGTCTGGTAGCCGCATTCAACATTCTCGGAAAAGATATTGAATCCGTGGGAGTTCAGGGATCAAACGGAATCTGCATCTTCGATTTGAAAATGGTTTCAACCGGCATCACTTATACGAGAGCGAAAAACATGGGAATCGATGCGGAGTACACTGATTTCGAAGACCTTCAGAAAGCTACCTTTATGGAAGATGACAACTACAGGGTAAAAATCAGAATCGTCTACGATAAAAAATCCAGAGTCATCATCGGGGCGCAAATTGCGTCGCTCCACGATGTATCATTGCTGATTCACATGTTTTCACTTGCAATTCAGGAAAAAGTGACCATCGATAAATTGGCGCTTACAGACTTGTTCTTCCTGCCGCATTTCAATCAACCTTATAACTATGTAACTATGGCTGCATTGACTGCAAAATAAGGATTGGACCGACACGAAACCCGGTCTATATTTCGAGACACCCGTCCGGGTGTCTTTTCATTTCCAAAATACAGCCATCATGTGTTCCAATAAAAAAGAGACCGGACGATCCCTTTTTTAATAAATATGTGTTCTATCAGTGTTCTTTGTGTTATCAGTTGTTTCGATTCTTGGTGTGCATACCCTTATACTCGGCATTCTTATTGTCGTCTTCAACTTTCAAAGAAATTTGAAGTTTTGCAACACAAGTATTGCAGTATTTCCCTGAAATGATGGAAGCTCCGCATTTCTGACAGAATCGAATACCGGAATCCGAAGTCAGTATAATCTTTCCTTCATGAATCCACTTCAAAATGGACTCGGCATCCACTCCCGTTCCCTCGGAAACATCTTTCAGACTGGAGCTCGGGTTGTCGTAAATATAGTCCTTTACTTTGACAAATTCATCATCAACGCTGGCATTGCAACGAGAACATAGACCAAACTCATCCTTAGCTTGGAAAAGACGACCACACTTTTTGCAGTTCATCAATTTACCTTCCATATTTCCCTCCATACTACCGCGTAGCCACAGTCAGAGACTTGACCGATTCCGCTCCCGCGTTCATGAGACAACGCGCAGCTTCATTGATGGTGGCACCGGTAGTAAAAATGTCATCGATAATAAGTATCTTATTTTCTCTGATAATTGTCAAATACTTATCCTTCACTTTCATGGAGTCCCTCAGTTCCAAAAATCGCTCTTCTTTACCAAGATTTTTTAATCTTTTGGTATTTTTTATCCTCTTTAACAGGGGAAAAACCGGAATCCCGGAGCGTTTCGAAAGCTC
Organism: Bacillota bacterium; assembly: GCA_030529205.1. GTDB lineage: Bacteria > Bacillota > Clostridia > Peptostreptococcales > Acidaminobacteraceae > JAUMXJ01. Next base: position 8,182 of record JAUMXJ010000001.1, read on the forward strand.
GCATGCGAGCTCACGCGACTGATTGTATCCTCGCTGTATTCTCCTGATCGGGCTGAGCGGAATGTAGGTCAGGACGCGAATATCACGCAGATGTTTCATTTCATAGAGGTATTTGTCATACAGAATCCCCCCCAACTGCCTTCTCAAGTAAAGAGCATCTCTGTATTTAAAATCCATAAGGGCTTTCTTAATTGTCCCCGAATAATAGGCTGCAGAGTAATTCGCCTCGAAATACAAGGTGCTGTCCCGGCAATCATGACATGTTCCGTACAATTCCCGATGAGTCCGATGACGACCGCAAACATTACAGGCATGCGGTTCAATCAAACGGATTTCGGAAAGACAGCGACAATCTCCCTCATCCGAGCCGCAATAAGGACAAAGGTACTTACTCGGAAATATGATTTCCTCCATAAAGGGTTTCAAATAAGTAAATAAGTTTTTCAGATAATGTGCTCCTCCGATCATCGATATTGACACGATCGACAAATCTCTGCAAAACCGAAGTCTCGCCCATAAGCACCACCAATCTCTTCGCTCTTGTAACCGCAGTATATAGGATATTTCTGTTCTCCATGGTATATGCGGGAAAAATCGGCATGACAATACATGGATACTCGGATCCCTGGCTTTTGTGAACAGTGATGGCATAGGCATGAGTCAACTCCGTCAAATCCGTTCGGTCATAAACCGCCAATCTGCCGTCTTCAAAATCCACATGGACGACTCCCGCCGCAAAATCTATCTTTGCAATTCTGCCGATATCTCCGTTGAATATCCCTTTCCCGACCTGAGAATCCGAATCGGTCCATTCGATGTCATAATTATTCGCCGTCTGCATCACTTTGTCGCCCGGAAAAAACTCTTTTCCCCCCGGAGTCTTGATGCTCTCTGAAGAAGAATGCGGATTGAGCTGCGCCTTCAAGCCCGCATTCAGCGCATTCACACCGGCATCTCCGTCATACTTGACGCTTAAAACTTGAATCTCGGTCATGGGGCAAAATCCGAATCGCTCGGGTATTTTGCGAGTGACCATGTCAATGACTCTCTCGTACAATGCGTCGCCGCCCTTAAACACAAAGAAATCTTCTCCATTTTGCGGCATCCTGCCATTGATGATTCTGCCGGCATTGATTGAGATCATGGATTTCTCGGATTGTCTGAAAATATGGGTCAGCCGAATGACACGAATTTTTCCGGATGACAGAATATCGCGCAATACGGATCCCGCGCCGACAGACGGGAGCTGATCCTTATCCCCGACCAAAATCAGAGATGTTCCGGGAGCGATTGCACGAAGCAGGTTGTTCATCAAAAAAATATCGACCATGGATACCTCATCCACAATAACGGCATCGCATTTCAGCAAATCTTCAGGACCTTTTGTAAAATTCTCACCGTTTGCACCCAGTGTTCTGTGAATCGTCTTGGCATTTCTATGTGTGGCATCCGACAGCTTTTTCGCCGCGCGTCCGGTAGGTGCACAGAGAATCACTTCTTTCGCCTGTTTCTCGAAAGCCCCTATTATGGCATTCACAATGGTCGTCTTTCCTGTTCCCGGGCCGCCGGTAATAACATATACGCCCTCCTCGAATACCCCG
>JAUMXJ010000001.1:9792-20114 GCA_030529205.1 Bacillota bacterium
GGCATCGATCTGTTTGGCATCAAATCCGATTCCGATCCTCTTTTCAAATTCCCTCACATAATCCGCATCATATCTCAGCGGACGAGCGGCAGCACAAAGATGAGCTATTTTCTCTGCAATTTCATTCTCGACGGCATCGACATAATACAGGGAAACCCGATTCTCCCCGTAGATGAGCAGTATGCCCTCCGACGCCATGGTGAGCATGGTTGCAACCGAGAGTTCTCTCGGAATATCAAAGCTTTCACATGTCGCGCTGATGTCATCTACAAAAGAATATGTATGACCGTCATTGAGGCAAATTTTGAGGCAGTTCACAATACATGCGCGCACCCGGTATTCCGAATCCTTTTGAATGCCCAACTTCATAGCGACGGCATCCGCTTTCTTGAACGCATACCCTCTGACCTTATCAATCAGAATGTAGGGATTTTCCGTAATCATGGCTACGGCATTCGGACCGAGCGATTCCATAATCTTGACGGCGGCATTGGTACTGATACCGAGAGAATAAAAGAACATGAGATTCTTTCTGACACTGACCGTGTCATGATAGCTGTCACAGATTTTTTTCAGCTTCTTCGGGCCGATTCCCGGAAGTTTCAGAAGTTCTCTCGGGCTCGTCTCGATGATTTCCAGAGTCCTCTCTCCGAATGCATCGACCATCAACCGAGCGGTTGCCTCTCCGACACCGCTGATAATCCCGCCGGACAAAAACGCAAAAATCTGTTCCACGCTCTCGGGTTGCACGAACTCGATAATATGTATTTCAAACTGTTTTCCATACTTCGGATGCACAACCCAATTTCCCGTAATGCAGTACTCAAGATAAGGGGTAACGCCGGGAAAAACACCTCTCACCAAAAAAGTATCCTCTTCCGCGACAAAACTCCCCACCACAAAACCTGTGTCTTCGTTCTGATAAATGATTTGATCGATATAGCCGATGAATTGTTCCACGTAGACTCCGATAAAAAACCGACAATCGGATTATAACACATTACTACGCAAATGTCAAAATTTTCCTTTTGTCGGTTTCTATTCTATTGTTTTTCCTATACTTTCACGCTTTCGCCCTACTTCACTCTGGCGAGGAGTTCATCCGTCTTGTCCGTCTTCTCCCACGCAACTCCTAGTTCTTCTCTGCCGAAATGTCCGTAAGAAGCCAGATTTTTATAGATCGGTTTGCGCAAATCGAGCAACTTGATAATCGCCGCCGGTCGCAAATCAAATACTTCCGATACGGCTCTGGAAATCGCCTCATCGCTCTTCTTCCCTGTCCCGAATGTATCCACGTAAACCGATACCGGGTTTGCGACGCCGATTGCATATGCGAGTCCGACTTCACAGCGATCCGCCAATCCCGCCGCTACAACGTTTTTCGCCACATATCTCGCCATATAAGCTGCGGAGCGATCCACCTTCGTCGGGTCTTTTCCGGAAAAAGCGCCACCGCCGTGCCTTGCGAAACCGCCATATGTGTCGACGATGATCTTCCTTCCCGTCACGCCGCTGTCGCCCTGAGGTCCGCCGATGACAAAGCGCCCTGTCGGATTGATAAAGTACTTGCAGTCCTTTACCAAGTCTGCAGGAACCACCGGCTTGATTACATGCTCGACAATGTCTTTCGTAATCTGCTCATGCGTGATTTCCGGTCCGTGTTGACTTGATATGACGATTGTTTTCACAGCAATCGGCTTTCCGTTTTCATCATATTCTACGGTAACCTGCGTCTTCCCGTCAGGTCTGAGATACGGCAACACGCCTTGTTTTCTGACTTCCGAAAGACGTTTGGAAAGGCGGTGAGCAAGCGATATCGGAAGCGGCATCAGCTCAGGAGTTTCATTCGATGCGAAGCCGAACATCAATCCCTGGTCTCCCGCTCCGAGCTCCAAACCGTCGTCGGCACCGGCACTTTTTCCGTCACCTTTCAGTTCGAGCGACTTATCCACTCCCATTGCAATATCGGGAGACTGCGTATTGATTGAGGTAATCACACCGCAGGTCTCACCGTCAAATCCGAACTTCGCTCTGTCGTATCCGATATTTTTAACGGTGCTTCTCACAATTCCGGGTATATCCACATAGGAAGTTGTAGTAATCTCCCCCGTTACCAGCACGAGACCGGTTGTAACGGCAACTTCACATGCAACCCGCGCATTTTCATCTTTTTCTAAAATCGCATCCAAAATGGAATCTGCAATTTGATCGCATATTTTATCCGGATGTCCTTCCGTAACGGATTCCGATGTAAATAATCGATTCATTCTTCCTCCTCTCTATAACAAACATACTTCAAGATACATTGATTATAACACCAAAACGGACAATTGGGATGTGTATAAAATTGACAATTAATTCCATTTGTGCTATGATATCCCCGTCATTGAGGCATATCATTCTTCGTTTTCTTTACAATCCTTACACCTCAAAATAAATCCTCAGGAGTTCCTTTGAGTCCGTATCGATTGTATTCTTATCGATTTCTGTCGATTACTTTGTTCATTATCCTTGTCATCATTCAAATCACATCCGTCTTCGGGAACGATGACGACGGGGTGCGTGATGATGCTCTCGTCCATTGCACACGCATTGTCCCTCACTTTTGGGTTGATGAAAACCCCTACTATGAATACATTAAAAATCAAAATTCCTTTTCGGAAGAATTAAAACGGATGCTTGAAAACACGGCAACCATCCCGGAAAACATCAAAGAACGCTTGGAACTGCCTCTCTACAACTACCTCTATGTCACAAAAAATCCGAGTTTGAAAGAAGCGGGAGAGGCACTCATCGAGCTGGTCGACAAAGACGGAATACATCAAAAAGTAAAAATTACCTTAAAACGACTGACGCAAAAGATGATGCCGACATTTTCCTCGAACATCAAAATACATCACATTCGTGACGTAGTTCAGGACGACAGGATTTTCGCGTCCATCCTGGTCTCGGCGGAAATGAGAGTCGAACAGGAATTCGAGATTTTAAATCATCGAAATATCCTTGAAACCGTATTTTTTATGCCCGAGGAAATTCAGGAATTTGTGCTGAATACCACGATTCAAAATCGTAAAAAGTCGCCGAAATCGGAGAGGAGATCCTATGCATCATATTACACATCCGTTCGACAGGAATATCCCGTACGCAAGACAGAGAGCGATTCCGTGATGATCACTCCCCTCCATGTTCACGCGACGGTTGAAGCACGAACAGGAGACGGCTTTTCCGAAACGATTGCCGAGGGGGAAGACATTCCGGAAATCGACTCTACTCCTTTTTTTCACAAACCTCCGTGGATACTGTTCGAGTTCAATAAGGAAATGCTCGAGACGGAACCGTTCCTTTGCAAAGACCGCACTGATTGCAAAAACAAGAAAGTGTTTGTGGATTATAAGGAGTTGCGTGCTGAAGAACAGAATGATTTTTTGAACGGGCGATATCGTTTCAGACCGCAAGGAAGGGATACCGTTCATACATTTACCATTGTCTACACCTATGACAACGGCAATCGGTACAAGTACACCGATTATGTCATCTGTTATACGATGAAACCGATATCGTTCATGACACTGAGCGGACATCCGAAAACAAATCGTACGGTAACGGCACATCTTCATCACATGCAGTCGCACTACGCAAAACGCAAATCCGAAGTCGTTTCCGAGATAAAATTGACGTTTACCCCCGCCGGGACACCCTTCGCGCCGCAGAGCGATGAGATGCATGAATTTGTCAAAATTCTTCATGCGTCAGACAATATTCTGGAATTTGTTCCCAAGGCGGAAGGATCATTTACAATACGAGGAAGCTGTGCGGCAAAAGCTCTTCATTCCGAACATTCCGACGAATCGTCAATGGAATCAGAATGCATTGCGGAAAATCTTTTCGTGCACGGAGATCTTCCTCCTCAACTTTACTTACAGACAAACAGAAACAAGTATACCCGAAACGATACCGTCGATGTGTTGCACGGAGCGGCATCCTCGGACGGAGACGGCATCAAAAAAACAGAGCTGAAACTGTTCCGAGTTCATCATCGTACGGAAATGACGGAAATGCCTGTTTCCAAGCAAATGAAACTTCCGCTGGGAGAGTATGCTCTTTTCTTGAAAGCTGAAGAAGATACCGGTATCACCGCCGATGCGGAAGCGCGTTTTTCCGTGGAAAACGCGGCGCCCACCTGCAAATTGGTGTTTACGAAGACGGAACAGCTTCCTAAGGTCGATGTTGTCATCGTCACGGATCAGGAAAACCACGCCAAAATGATTTCCGAACATCTTCCGAGGATCGAAAAAAATTTCATTGAAAAAGGGATAGACATCTCCTTCAATCACTGGGACAAGACAATATACCGATACGCAAAAAGCATCAACACTTCCGTGAACAGCGGGGAACGATATCCTTCCGATACCTGTCATTATCATCAGGACGGATTCCACGGCATTCTCAGACTGACCGGTGTTTCCAACAACAGCAGGACCTTTGATCGAGGGTTTATGACCTCTATAGAAAAATCGCACGAAATCAGCGAAGATGCCATCAATACCAGCTCTCCGGATATGATATACGAATGGAGAAAAGGAAGCTGGAGAATCATTCGCAATTGGAGCGGCTCCTTATTGCCCAATCATAAATATATTTCCTGTCCCCATGGCCACGGTTCTGTGAGAGCGCGCAAACTTCCGGGGGTATACGGCGGCGTTCCCATTCCGCCGACACATGTAGGTTATGAAGGAGAGCGATACTATGCGCCCTTTATCTTTTATACCTCCTATTCCGGAACATGTCGCTATCAGGCAAAGGTATGGAAAAGCAGGTATGTAACGGAAGATGATTACACCGGATACTATCAGGGAAATGTCAATAAAGAAGTTCAGTCGGCGTACATTCCGAAGTACCGGCATCCGAGCGACAAACTGACCTGCTACTATCAAGTCGGACAGGAGAGTGAGGTGATCTCGGAGAGCTCTGACCATCCGTCCGTTTTTTATCACGGGGATATTCAAGATTTCGAACAATTTCTTCTCAAACATATAGAAAGTCTGATTCCCCCGCAACACACCGTCCTGGTCGACGAATCCTTTTCTATCGAAGCCTTGGATCATGATATGGAAGACGACGAAGTGAGACAATCCGAAATCGAAATAATACATGATTCCGCCTCATTTGACGATGTACATGAAAACAGAAGTGCAAAAACCGATCGACTTCCGTCTGTATTCGAAATTGCGGGATTATACCGCATCACGAGAACAATCGAAGATGTTCCTCCCGTTCCGGGATATGAGAAGTCTTCTGCAGCGTCCATCTCGATTACCGCACATCGGAAGCCGGTCGCGCAGTTTGAAGTGGATTGGAATTACTTAAATCAGGGTTATGAAATACTGATTTCGGATAACTCCTATGATCCGGATCAAAAAAGTCGACCGGACAAAGGAATCTCCCATAGAGTATTTCGATACAGAAAGGGAGAGGGAGATTGGATCTACCGCTTGCCCGCCCGTTTGGATCCCGGGAAGTATACACTCTCGCTTTCCGTCCGCGACAGTCTCGGAGCATGGAGTGACGAAGCCGTTCGGGAATTGGAACTGTTCAAACTGCCCGTGATTGTATTACATGCTTCTCTCAAACATGATTTTTCGGGACAGGACAAAATCCCGGCAGGAGAAAATCTCACAGTATGTGACATCAAGAGCAAGTACCATGCCGATCATATGACGCATCGCTATGAATTTGACACTGCGGTTCATACAAGAAATCAACATTATCAATGGAATGACTGTAAAATCAAGTTGCCCGAGGATTTGCCGGATGGCAGGTACTTTATAACAATCCACGGCATTTCGAGCATTTCGAAAGAACACGACAATTCTCTGTCTCTGCCGCTCACCATCGAAACCCCGATAGAATTGGATCCGGAAATTCGATTTGAAGACAATCCGGTGCTGCTCTGTAAGACAAACAAGTATGTACGAAATGTAGCGGCAACCGTTTTTAAAGGAACCCCGTTCGAACGGGTCATTCCGTTGCATTATGTTTCGGGTACGGAAAAGAAGCTTTGGAGTGCGGAACTGAACTGTGACAATCAGGATATTCCCGACGGGATATACACGACGACATTTACCGCTTCCACCTTATCAGGGAAACATAGAAGTGTGGATCTTACTGAAGAATTCCATTTTTTAAACATCAAGGACATCCTTTTATCGGGGGAATGGAATAATTGGAATACAAATCGATTCATGGGATATGAGAAAATCAGGATTAGAATTATCCTCAATAATCCGGCGGATCGCGTGGAAATCAGATTCTCTCCGCAACTTGAAGCGATGAAGTATGTCAGTTCCACAGGAGATTCGCATTACTATCACGACGAGTTGGGGTATACGGTAGAGTTTCCGATGCAGGCAAAGAACATGGGGAATTTTAAGGTATGGGAAGCATCCTACATCCTCCCCATCGCAAAATCGACCGTCAACCGGGATGACATCCGTCTCGAAAATCCTTATCAGGTCGAAATTTCGGCATTCAAAGGCAACAGGACGGTGTCCGGATATCAGGAAATCGACATCACGGGAAACATCCACGACATGATCTATATTCGGCCTCTCGGGGATTAAAAAAAGTGCTGCAAATGAGTTCTCATATTGCAGCACATGTATTGCATTGCTTCGGGTATATCGGAATTATTTTGCAAAATTCGCCAACATAAATGCAAGAACATCCGATCTTTCATCGATTACTTTTTTGACGGCATTTCCCGCACCATGCCCCGCTCCCTTGGTAATGTGAAGCAGAACCGGGGAAAATTTGTCAGCCGTATGCTGCATCTCCGCACCGAATTTAAACGAGTGCGCCGGCACGACACGGTCATCGTGATCCGCTGTCAGCACAAGAGTTGCCGGATACTTAATCGGTTTAATATTGTGAAGCGGTGAATACTTCAAAATATACTTGAAATCTTCTTCCACATCCGGATTGCCGTACTCCGTCATCCATCCCCACCCGACGGTGAATTTATGGAATCGAAGCATGTCCAAGACTCCTACCTGAGGGAGTGAAACGGCATACAAGTCCGGACGCTGACACATGACGGCTCCGGCGAGAAGTCCTCCATTGCTTCGTCCGTGAATTGCAAGTCGGTCAGCCGAGGTATATCCTTTTTCAATCAGGAACTCCGAGCCCGCAATCATATCATCGAACACATTCTGTTTATTGTGAAGCATTCCGTCTTTGTGCCACTGCTCTCCTTTTTCCAAGCCTCCTCTCAAGTTGACGACGGCATAGACAAAGCCGTGTTCAAGCATTTGAATGATCGAAGGGCTGAAGGAAGGAGAAATGGAGATTTGAAATCCGCCGTAACCGTAGATAAAGCCCGGGTTCTTTCCGTCCATCGGCAAATCTTTCTTTCGGACAATAAACATCGGAACTTCCGTTCCGTCTTTGGATTTGAAAGAGGTGTGCTCCGTGGTATACAGGACCGGGTCAAAACTCAGTCTCGGTGCATTCAGAATGCTGCTTTTTCCGGTTTCCAAATCGAGGACATAGTGATGGACGGGAACCAGGAAAGAACCGAACACATAGTACGCATACTTGGCTTCGGAATCCATACTGACACTGTAAACACTTCCGATTCCCGGAAGCTCATACTCCTTCATTGTACCGCTTTTGACATCGTATAGCCTCATTTGGCTGATGGCATTGCGCGAACACTGAAGCAGAATCTTTCCGTTTTCATAGGTAGCTCCGTCTATAAAAAATTCGTTTTCGCCGATGACCTCATGCACCGTATCGGTATCAAGATGATAAGCGATTACGCGCATATTGGAAGCATCTTTATCCGTCAGGAAGTAGAGAATATCTCCCTCGCTGCCGATGAAGTGATAGCTCTGTTCAAACCCTTCCAAGATTGTTTTAAACGGTACGTCCGATCCGGCACTTGCCGCCCTGTACCGATACTCGGTTCCGCTTGTTCCCGCCGATATGGTCAACAGGAGATGTTTTTTGTCGTCCGAGTTGGAGAGCCAAATGTAGCGCAGCGGGTTTTCGGGATCCGTAAAGATGACGCGATCCTCGGACTGCGGAGTACCGAGCTTGTGATAAAAAATGATCTGTTGTGAATTTAATGACGACAGGTCTCTCTTATCATCCGGAATATCATATCCGGAATAATAGAAGCCTTCATCATCCCAGTCGGCACTTGTAAATTTAATGTTTTTCAGCTCATCCGGCAGTCTTTCCCCGGTTTCTATATCCAGGATGTTCATCACCTGCCAGTCCGATCCGGATTCTGCGGAAAGAATACAGAGATACTTTCCGTCCTTCGATTTGCCGGCTATCGAAATGGAGGTTGTTCCGTCACTTGACAATTTGTTCGGATCGATCAGGACTCTTCGGGCAATCTTGGTATAATCGGTATTTGCATCGATATGTTTCGGCAAATCCATGACATAGAACACCGGCTGATTGTTCAACCCTTCGTTCAGTTCGTAAAGCAATCTGCCTTTGTAATGAACGACATAACCTGAATACTTTTCATAATCGTAAAGCTCTTTCAATCTTGTCTTCAGCGCTTCTCTGCCCGGGAATTTTGATAAATAGTCCTCCGTAAATGCAATCTGTTCATCAACCCATTTTGCAAGCTCGGGACTGTCCTGATTCTCCATCCAACGATACGGATCTTTGATTTCTACACCGAAAATGGTCTCTTTGACATCTTCTCTTCTCGATAAAGGATAATTCATATAACCTCACTTTCATTTTATACTTTCATTCTAATTTCAATCATGACTGTCGCAATCACTCTTCGTGTTCCGCAATCTATTTCGGATACCGATTCAGTACCTCGCACCCGTCTTTGGTAACCAGAACCAAGTCCTCTACACGTATTCCGATTCCGCTCTCCATATGATAGATTCCGGGCTCAATCGAAAAAATCATCCCCTCCGCACAAACGGCTTCGGAAGCGGAAGAAACATCCGGGAATTCGTGAACGGCGATTCCGATCCCATGTCCCAGACGATGCGTAAAAAACTCTCCGTATCCCGCATCCGCAATCAGATTTCTCGCAGCCGCATCCACTTCCGCCAGCGGAACTCCGGGTGCAACTTTGGCGATTCCGGCGAGATTGGCTCGCTTCACAATATCGTAGATTTCATGGAATTTGTTCCATTTTTCGCTATCGGCGGCAGACATCTCGAGTTTTGCTCCAAGCGTTCTCGTATCAGTTGTCTCCACACCGTCGACTCCCTCTTTCACGATCCTGCAATCGGCGATAACCATGGCGTCCTCTGTGCGAAAAAACGAACGCGTCATATCCGAACAATATCCGTTCTTGATAAAACCGATGTCTAAAATGACAGGGGAGTTGGGTTTTAAAAACACGTCGGAAGCAGGCTCATGGTGCGGTTGAGCGGTGCCGCTTCCAAAGCTGACGATGGGTTCGAAGCTGATTCCCTCGACGCCGTTCGCCTCAGCCACTTCAATCAATTTCTTTGCGGCTTCTTTTTCGGAAATACCGATGGAGCTCGGAAGCGCCAAGAATTTGGCAAAATCCCCGATGATTTTGTCATTTAAATGGGAGGAAATGCGCATCTTCTCACATTCCTCCGGATTCTTATGCATTCTCATAAAGTCTACGACCGCGGATCCGTCGACAAATGCAGATTCGGGCAGTGCGCTCATAAACGGCAGCAAAAACTTGGCTACCAGGTATTTGTCGACCCCGATGCGTTTGTGATTTTTCAGCGAATCGGTCACATATGAGATGTAATCATCCGTGTCCTTGAAAAAAATGCGCGCCACTTCTTTGGAAGCGGTCTTCGACTCATCTGAAAACATCTCCGGCAAAATGAGCTTTAAATCGTTCTGCGTCACCAGCAATACGAACATGCGCTCGCCCGGAGCAATTTTGCAACCTGTAAAATAATAAATGGAATCCGGATCACATAGAATTAAAGAATCCAAACCCTTCTGTGACATTTTTTCTCTTAAAACGGAAACCATAGCACCTCCTTTATATTCAGTTCATTTGTTTTTGAAAGACAAGTTCTCCGCCTATGAGGGTTGCGACACAGACGTTTCGCTTGAGATTATCATTCGTCATTTTTTCCGCAAATACGGCAATATCCGCCACATAACCTTCTTTCAGCAACCCCTTGTATTCTTCCTCGTAGGAGAAGTATGCACCGTCGACGGTGTAAGCGTGTATCGCTTCGTCCAGGTTAATCGCCTCCTCTTCGCGATTTACCGCAAAATGCATTCCCATCAGCGGATTCGGGTCTTCCACCGGCGCATCGGATCCGAAGGAAAGGCGAATCCCC
>JAUMXJ010000211.1 GCA_030529205.1 Bacillota bacterium
ATAGATTGCAGCCTTGAGCGCCTGTTCAGCGAGCACGGAACAGTGAATCTTAACAGCCGGAAGACCTCCCAACTGATCCACCACCTGCTTGTTGGTGACTTTCAAAGCATCTTCGAGATGCATTCCCATAATCATCTCCGTCGCAATTGACGAAGCCGCTATTGCCGAACCGCATCCGAATGTCTTAAACTTGATATCCTTGATACGATCATCTTCGACCTTGATGTAAATGCGCATGATATCACCGCACTTTGCATTTCCCACTTCTCCTACACCGTCGGCATCCGCGATTTCTCCGATGTTCCTCGGATTAGTGAAATGATCCATCACTTTTTCTGTATATAACATATTTTCCTCCCCTTTTGATCCGATTATTTTAAATAGCCTTCCGGTGTAAGCGGAGACCATTGTCTCAATTTGTACACCACCTCTTTCAGCTTTTCGACGACATAGTCGATGTCCGCTTCCTCCGTATCGTCACTCATTGTCAACCTGACGGAGCCGTGCGCGATTTCATGAGGCAACCCGATTGAAAGCAGGACATGAGACGGCTCGAGAGATCCCGAGGTGCACGCGCTTCCGCTCGAAGCGGCGATTCCCGCGGCATCCAGGCACAACAGCAGCGCCTCTCCTTCTATGTATTTGAAACAAAAATGCGCATTGTTCGGAAGTCGCATTTTTCTGTCTCCGTTTATCCTGGAATCCGGAATTTCACGCAACACGTTTTCGATGAGTTTTTCTCTCATTGCGGTAAGGCGTTCCACATGTTGATTCAGATTCGCAATGCCGATTTCAACCGCCTTGGCGAATCCAACAATGGAAGCCACATTTTCAGTTCCGGGACGACGCTTTCTCTCATGAGCACCACCGTAGGAGAGCGGAGCAAATCTGACTCCCGTTCTCACATAAAGTGCACCCACTCCTTTCGGCGCATGTACCTTATGACCGGATACACTCATCAAGTCAATTCCCAAGTCTTTGACATCAATCGGAATATTGCAATATGCCTGGACCGCATCCGTGTGGAACAACACCCCGTGCTCACGAGCCACAGCCGCAAGAGCCTTAATGTCCTGAATCGTTCCGATTTCATTGTTAGCCAACATAATGGTAACCAACTTGGTGTCCGGACGAATCGCCTGTCTGAGAACCTCCGGCGTCACACGACCGAATTCATCCACATCGAGATAGGTCGCTTCAAATCCCGCCTTTTCCAATTCTTCAACCGTATGAAGAACAGCATGATGCTCTATCTTGCTTGTGATAATATGCCCTTTGCCGAACACCTTCATAACGCCCTGTATAGCAAGATTGTCCGCTTCCGTCCCGCCGGATGTGAAGAAAATCTCACTCGGCTTCGCATTCATGGAAGCCGCGATGACGCTCCTGGACTCCTCAAGAACCTCTTTCACCTTTTGGCCTGCACTATGAAGACTGGACGGATTCGCAAATTGATCCTCCAGCATCGGAATCATCGCCTGTACAACTTCCGGCCGAACCTTGGTTGTCGCAGCATTGTCCATATAAATATACTTCATCTTCCCCCCTGTACGACTTTTTCCCTACTGTATTTTTGTCTTAGTCAAATCCACGATTTCATCCACCAAGTAATCGGAATAAAACTCTTCTTTCATGTCTTGAAGCGTCAAATTGTCAACCACATCCAAAATCCCCTCATATATTTTCGAATACACAAGTCTGGGAACGCAGTCAATATCACCGTTTACAGCCTCAATGCACTGCGTCGGCGCAAGAGAACCTTCCATCGCACGAAGTACATCGCCGACCGATATGGCATTCGGATATTTTGCCAACACATATCCCCCCTGTGCTCCTCTAACCGATCGAACCAGTCCCGATTTTTTCAGCAAAATCATAAGTTGTTCCAGATAGCTGAGACTGATCTTTTGTCTTTCGGATACATCGGTTAAAGACACGGGAGTATCACTATAATTCAGTGCGAGATCAAACATCACTCTAAGACCGTATCTGCCCTTGGTTGATAATTTCATCTTCGCTCCTCATATCTTGATTCTTCTATAAACGATATACTAACAGTATGGCGAATGAATACCTCATTCATGCTCAGTTTTAATTCCGAGTTGTTTAGTATGATTTCATACTATAAGATATATGTACATCAGTCAAGGGCTTTTATAAAAGATTTTCACATTATAC
>JAUMXJ010000002.1:0-1617 GCA_030529205.1 Bacillota bacterium
CTGTCGAAGTCGGATTCTACAGAAAAAGCATCCAAAAAAGCACCCAAGGACGATATCGTCATCAGGGTGGCGGGATTAAAAAAAGTGTATCTTCTCGGTTCCGAAAAGGTTGTTGCTCTCAAAGGTATTGATCTCGATATCAAAAGAGGAGCGATATGCTGTATCGTGGGTACTTCCGGATCAGGAAAATCTACACTTTTGAATATGTTGGCGGGAATGGAAAAGCCGACTGTCGGAAATGTTGCGGTCGCGGGCGCCGTCATCAACCGGCTGAATGAAAAGCAGCTTGCAATCTTCAGGCAAAAACATATCGGTTTCGTTTTTCAATCTTATAACCTCATTTCTTCCATGACTGCACTTCAAAATGTCATGATGCCTCTGGTGTTTCGCGGCGTACCGCCGAAACTCCGCAAAAAGCTTGCCGTCAAGCATATGGAGCTGGTCGGTTTGGGCGACAGATTAAGGCATCGGCCGAATCAGATGTCCGGAGGGCAACAGCAGCGCGTGGGAATCGCAAGGGCATTTGTCGGTTCTCCGGAGATTATTTTTGCGGACGAGCCGACCGGAAACCTCGACACCGCAACTTCCATCGAAATAATGAATATCATTTGGAAGATGGCGCGAGAAAAGAACCAAACCATTGTAATCGTAACACATGACGAAGAAGTGGCGGACTATGCGGACCAGGTGGTGCATATTCGGGACGGATTGATTAAAAACATCGAGTACCGCGATCCCAAAGACATCTATGAAAGGCTGATCAAGCCGTATGAGGAAGCCGTCGCATCAAAAGAAAAAAAGAATCAGAGTGAGTCCTCGAAAAACGCATAATGAAAACTAAAATAAATGGAGATGAATGATGAAGAAGATTTTGTTGTTGGTATTGGCACTGGTGATGGTGCTTGGAAGCATGGCGAGTTTCGCCGAATTTAAACCGTTTATTCGTGTCATTACCCCGACCGAAATTCAGGAGCTGGATTCCGATCAAAGCGGGGTTTACAAGATCACATTGAAAAACATCGGAAACTACGGTGCTCAGCCGCTGACAATTACAATCGCGGGGGAACATCCGTTTCGAACCGATTCTTCCGAGCTTGTGAAGGATATCCGATACGTCGGCGTCAGGACGGAGCATACCGTCGAGTTCAATGTGTCGGCCAATCCGCTCGCGCTCGACAAAATTTATCAGTTTGATGTCGTATTCTCCTATGCCGACGATACCGGTGCACAGCACAGCAATACGGAGAAGGCGTATGTAAAAATAAACAACAAGCATACGGAGCCGATTATCTCCATCGTCGAGACGGGCACCAATCTGTCTCCGGCTCTTCCCAATACGCCGAATTCATTGAATTTAAAATTGAAGAACTCCGGAACTCTGTCGGCAAATAAAGTAAAGGCGACTCTTTCCGGTCTGTCCGGTGAAGGCATCTATCTTCATAATGATGCGGATACCAAGGTCATCGGAGACATTGCTCCGAACGCGACCGTCATGCTGAATTATGTTTTTAATGTCGGAGAAAAAGTTTCTTCCGGGACACAAACCTTGACCTTGACATTGGAATACAACGACGACTACGGAAGACAGATGAAAAGAGATTTGCAAGTGTTCATTCC
>JAUMXJ010000002.1:1627-6540 GCA_030529205.1 Bacillota bacterium
GGGACAGGGTATGGCGAATAAAATCCTGATTTCCGAGATTGCAGCTCCTTCCGGAGTGACTGCGGAAGAGGATTTCAGCCTCAGTTACAAAGTCACCAACAACGATACCCGAGAAATCAAGAATCTCCAGCTGAACTATGAACATACGGAAGCAATCGTGGCAAAGAAGAACAGCAGGGTATATCTCGACCTCGCTCCGGGCGAGAGCAAGGTGGTTCGCGTCGACCTGAAGGCGAAAAAGGATGTTCCGGAGGGAACGGTTCATACCTACATCAATGCAATCGTAGGTGCGGATCAGTCCGAAAAAAATGTGGCGAGAGAGTATGTAGGAATCTACTTCAACACGGACGATAAGATGTCCAAGGCGAACAGACCTAAGCTGATTATCGAGAAGTACGAGTACGGCGGAAAAGTGAAGGCGGGAGAAGAATTCGACCTGGTTCTGGATATCAAGAATACCTCGGCTACGCAGTACACGAAGAATATCAAAATCATTTTGACATCATCCGACGGCGTATTTACTCCTGTCAATTCATCCAGCTCTCTCTTTATAGAGCGGATTGCACCGGGGGCGACGGAACAGGCGACGATGAGATACAAAGCGAAATCGGATGCCTCCGTACAAATCTATACGGTCGGCGTCAAAATGGAATACGAGGATGGTGACGGCAAGGCGTTCGACGCACAGAACAATCCGTTCAGCGAGTCCGAGAATCTTTCTCTTTATGTCGTACAGGATGCGGTTCTCAGTGTAAACGATCCGTTTATCAATCCGGAGATTTATGTCGGAGACAGATTTGATGTGGATGTGCAGTTTTACAACGAAGGAAAGGCGAAAATCCGCAATCTGAAAGTCAAAATCGAAGGGATTGCAGTGCGGGAAAACTCATACTATGTCGGAAATTTCGAGCCGGGTCAGAATGATGTCTTCTCCGTTTCGCTCACTGCGGAAGAGGAAGGCGAAGTATCCGGAAAATTCATTTTCGAATTCGAGACTCCGACCGGAGAGATGCAGACCATTGAAAAAGAAATTATGTACTATGTCATGCCGGCTGCCGATCGTCCGCAAGTGAACGATCACGATCCGATGAAGCCGATGGATGACGGAACGTCTCAGGAGGACGAAAAGAAGACGGACTGGTCTCTCTACGCATGGATCGGTGCCGGCATTCTGGTAGCGGCTGTCGCAGTGTTTGTTATCATCTCGAAAAACAAAAAGAAGAAGCAAAGTTTGAAGGCGCTAGAGGAGATGTTTGATGAGTAATATCGATCTAATCTTAATGGGATTAGGTAATCTTTTCAGACGCAAAATGAGAACCATACTGACGGTGCTCGGTGTTGTGATCGGCACGACCTCGATTCTTGTCATGATTTCAATCGGTTTGGGCCTGGACAGAAAGTTTGAGGAGGAGATCAAAAGCTACGGCTCCCTGACCAAAATTTCGATACATCGAGGTTATAGAGGCGACGGTGCCGGTACCGAGGTGAAGTTCGATGATGCTCTGGTCAAACGCCTGTCCCAGATAGACAAAGTAAAGGTTGTCGTGCCGTTCGTTCGCGCACAGGGGGACCTGTTCTTCGGAAAAGTCAACGGATGGGCGAATGTTGTCGCAATCGATTTCGACTTGCTTCCCAATCTCGATATCGTCCTCTCGGAGGGCAGAATGCCCAAGAGGGGCGAAGTCCTCGTCGGAAAAGGTGTAAAGGAGACATTTTGGGAATACAAGGCCGGAAATACCAAGCAGATTATGGTGGATCCCATGAAGGATGTGCTGGAGTTTAAAATCCGCCCCAAGGAGTGGACAGAAGGGGTCGAAAAGCGAAAAGGTATGCGCTTTGTAACCTCCGGAATCATGGGGAACGATGACTTTGAGATTTCGGAAATGATCTATGTGTCGATTGAAGATTACGAAGATTTTCTGCAAAAATACAACAAAAAATATAAAGTGAAGAAGCCGTCCGCGAAAGAGAAAAAGAATGAGAGCAAGTACTCCGGGATTCAGGTTTTCGCCCAGGATATCGACAGTGTTGAGCCGATTATGAAAACCATTAAGGAGGATATCGGGCTGGAGTGCTACAGTCAGACGGAATGGTTGAATCAGGCGAAAAGTCAGGCGAGAATGATTCAGGCGATTCTCGGAGGCGTCGGAGGCGTGTCGTTGATCGTCGCAGCCATCGGCATTACGAACACCATGGTGATGTCGATTTATGAGAGAACCAAGGAAATCGGGATTATGAAGGTAATCGGCGCCAAGGTTTCCGACATTAGAAAGCTCTTCCTCTTCGAAGCCGCGATGATCGGGTTTGCGGGCGGAGTCATCGGTGTGGG
Source organism: Bacillota bacterium (assembly GCA_030529205.1). Taxonomy (GTDB): domain Bacteria; phylum Bacillota; class Clostridia; order Peptostreptococcales; family Acidaminobacteraceae; genus JAUMXJ01. The sequence goes on from JAUMXJ010000002.1 coordinate 3,957, forward strand.
AATCAGTTACGGATTCTCATCCGTCATCAATTCTCTGGCGGCAAATGAAAATCCGGATAATTACAGCATTGTATCCGAGTTTTTCTCTCAGTCGTATCTTCCGATCGAGCTTGCCTTGCTCGGCATCGTGTTCGCCATGATGATCGGCGTGCTTGCGGGTCTCTACCCGTCTATCAGAGCGACAAAAATTTCCGCTTTGGATGCCATCCGCACGGATTAATGGGAAGGTTTATGTGTTCTATATCTATGAAAGAAAACATCTTGGAGAAATCCTAGATGTTTTTTTGTGCTATAATCGACTCCGGAGGTGTTTATGCAAAAAATGTACTACAACGGCCAAATGGTCAATGTTCACGAGGATATCAATTTTTTGTTTCCGGTTTACGAAGTGATACGGGTTGTGGACGGCAATATTCATTTTTTGGATGAGCACCTGAGGCGTTTGGAGCGTTCCTGGAATCTCTCTGACAAATTGAGAAGAAAGGAATACATTGGATATGACCGTCTGGCGGAAATCTGTCGAAAAGTGGTGGAAGAAAATGAGCTGAACGACCAGAATATTCGCATCGACATCGACGGAATCAGCACGGTGGTAAAACCGGTGGAGTCATTCTATCCGAGTTCAAAGGAGTATGAAACGGGTGTGGATACGATTACGACCGGCTACACCAGAAGCAATCCGAACGCCAAGATACACAATGTATTATTGCGTGAACGGGTCAGGCAGATTCAGAGCATAGAAAATGTCTTTGAAGTCCTCCTGGTGGATGAGGCGGGGCAAATTCTGGAGGGATCGAAGTCCAATGTGTTTTTTATGAAAGGAAATACCATTCATACAGCTCCGATTGAAAATGTCTTGGGCGGGGTTACGAGAGAGGTGGTCCTCCAGATTGTTCATGATATGCCGGAGTTGCGTCTTTACTTGAAGCCGGTCAATGTCAAGGATATTTTTAAGTTCGATTGTTGTTTTTTGACGGGGACCTCCATCGACTTGCTTCCGATCAGAAGGATTGACAGTCAGACCTATCATAGTGCGTCCAACCAATACTTTAAACAACTTCTGGAAATATTCCGCGATGTGGCGGCGTCCGGATAGCACTCCGTTATTGAATAAACAATCGCAATACGATGGAACCGTCCTTTTTGATTTCTTCCAGCGGGATGGAGATGATTTCTCCTTTTTCCGCATATCCCAGGAAGTTGGTTCCGGGTTCCGAGAACACTCCGTACGTGATTCCGGGATAAGATGCTTCAATCGGTATGGAGAACGCCATCGGCGATGTGTATTTCAGTACGATATAAAAGTCTTCGTGAATTCCGGTGTTGTTAAAGGTCTCGATGACCTTGAAACCGGGTTTCTCGAAATAGGTATCGCCGAGGAAGGAAAGATCCGATTCCTTCGTCGGCATTTTTTTTGCATAATAGGCGGTTACAATGGATTTGCCGTTCGCATATATGCCGATCCCTCTAATTTTTGCCGCATCTTCGATATGAAATTTTGCAATGGCGTATAAATCGCGTTTGTACGGCACGGTTTCAAAGTGCGTCACTCCGCCTCTGTCCTTGCTGATTACCTTAAAGTCATTGCCGTGGCTGTTATACGAGTCGATGGTGAAAGCCGTTGCGGTTGCGATATCATCATAATAGGAGATATAGAAAAAACCTCTTTTGCCAAAGTTCGTGCCGAAGCTGTTCATGGCGATAAACGCCCCGTCGCGGGGCGGAGGGTTTTTAAAGTTTTCGCGCGGGTATGCGTCATCCCATCCCACCAGAATCAATTCGTGGGTGGGACGATGCGCATCGTTGGAATGATAGTAAGCAAATTTTTCGTGATTATAGTATTTTGCGGATTCGACTCCGTAGTATATCGAGGTGAGCACCGCTCCGTTTTTTTGAATGGACTTCTTGATTTCTTCCACTCCCTTCACTTCTGTGTACTCTTCGATATAGTAACCGAGCCTCGCGGAGTTGGGGCTGCCTTCCGACGTCGGTCCCAAAAGTTTGGTGAGATAGGATGCGGAAAGTCCCCAGTTGCCTCCGCTCAACGCGTCAGCGGGCACGGGGCAGTGTTCAATCAGATGATCCTCGGACAGGTTGAGAAATTTTCCCTCTTCCAGCGCAATTTTGATTTCGAACATGGAACACGCGGCAAACGCCCAGCATTTCTGTGTTGAGCCTTGGTCGCGCACGAACTTGGATTCGGGAATATAGTCGAACACATTGTAATACGGAGGAGGCTGAACTTCCTTGTTTCCGGAAAGTCCTTTTAACAGAATGTCGATGCTGCTGACGGGGAAGTCGTTGGTATCATCGATGCAGATGTACGGGACATCGCCGATCAGGTACATGGGATAATTGCTGCGCAACAGAGTCGAGCCGATGCGGACTTTTGCGATCAGGGGCAGAATATTCTCCAAATCGACGGAATCTCCGAAGGAACCGCGCGGAATGGAGGGAGTCCTTTCTCCGAATGATAGTTGAATCCGGTCGATTACGGCGTGATTGTCTTTGCGCCTGACGGTGTATTCCGATGTTTGGATGCCGATGGCGCTCAAAAACTCCCGGTTCATCGGGATATAGTACT